>CAZZLV010000049.1:0-11844 GCA_964655155.1 uncultured Bdellovibrionales bacterium | reverse complement strand
TCACGCGGAAATACGTGATTTATCACTCAAAACAATGGGTTATGACCCATCGGCAGCCATCGGCACCCACTCGATTCCGCGATGAGCCTAAAGAATAAACAACCAAATGGCAGTTTTTACGGGAGAATCATGAATAACGACTTAAAAAACCGCTGAGTAGTTACAAAAAAAGAATCACGCGCACAAAAAAAATGGGAACGGATTGGGCCATTGTTGTGGTAGGGTGTGCGCTCGGTTGAAGGTCAATGCTCTCATATCGAGCTATGATCCCGTTCATAGTGCGGTTTTTACTACTCTTTACTAATTTTTCACCGGCATGCCGGACACTGAAAAGTTAGTATTCTTGTTTTTAGCCCAAATATTGCGCGAAAGTGCATGATTCGGGCGAGCAAGTGCAAGGAAGCATGTAATAGCCCGCCTACGCTGGCTATTACTAATCTTCCACTTGGCCGTTTGTCTGGTATCCAAGTGAAAGTTTAATAAATAAAACCATCCTTCTCGAGGTTTCTACGGAGTTGGAGCATGATTGAACTGGGCATAGTCGACCTGAGTGCCGATGGCCGCCGCAGACTCTCAGCGTTGGTGGAGCGGTGGTCTTGGAAGACCCCCGATTCGCGCGTTTCAGTTCCGCGACTATCGCTGCAGCTACTCTCTCCTGAAGAGGTGCGTTTTCACGGCGCACTCGATGTTTGTATCGTCGGTCCGGAGGTCGTCGGTTGCGACGCAGCCTTCGTGAATAACTTACGACAACAGATTCCGGATAAGATCCTTCTCTGCGTCCTGGATTCACGCACTTACTCGTTTGGGCTTGTAGAGCAACTGGGGCGTTTGGGTGTTGATGATGTCCTAATGGATACGGCGACGAGCGATGAGTTCTTTCGCCGTATCTTGCTCTTACAAAGACGGGTGCAAAACAAAAAACGAGGTCGTCTAGCTGTCGTTGACTCAGCCCGAGGCGGTGTTGGTCGTACTTTTCTTACGGCTGCAATAGCTGAAGGGTGGTTTCACAAGGGACAAAAGGTATGTGTCGTTGATTGTGACGTAGTTTCCCAGGATCTCACCCGATTTCTGCAGGTACGACCCTATGTAAACGAGTCGCTTAGACTCCTTGTGGATCAGCAACGGGTTGTAACATCAGAGACCGTTGCTGAATGTGTTCGCACCATTTGGCTTAATGAGCCGCGTTTTGCTTGCGTTGCTCCTGCCGCGGGTGGAGATGAAACCCTTTTTGCAACTCCGCATGTACAGCGTGGATTAGTGGCGGTGCTAGAGGCGCTCTTGTTGCAGTACGACCGAGTCGTTGTTGATACATCTGGTCTTATCTCACCAGCGCGTAATGCGCTGTTTCAGTTTTGCGACGATCTATTCTTTGTTGTTAATCGTGATGCTAGTGCGGCTTATGCGAATCGCCAGGCACTATCGCTTATAGCAGGGTTCCTAAGGCCCGATGCAACGCTGACCACCTTACTTAATGATAACGGGGTTGGCTCTGCCGCGCTTGGGCTGCTTAGAGATCAAGTGGTGGTTATAGCAGGCCGTTCGATGGCCTACGTAACCGTTCCGCGTTCCGCACAAGCAGCGGCTTGGGTGTGTAGCGGCTACACGCCGTATCGTTTTCTCCGAAGAAGTCTGCAGAGCGTTCTAACTCCAGTAGAGCAGGGGCGGCCAAAGGCGTTATCCCTGCTTAGATTTGGAGCGCTGCTTGTAGGATGGTTGTCCATATTCGTGAAGTGTCTATCTCACGTATTCGGATGGCCACGGGGAAACAGGAGCAGAGAGAGTGCCTCGAGAGAGCCGTGGGGAGTGCAGCCAACACTGGTTTCAAGCCCCCTACTATCGATCGGTTATGCCATCCCGGAAGATGGAGAGCTCGTTTCAAGGCCTGTTCTGCTCGGATAGGGTGGTGGATCCTTTGCCAGCACAGGTAAAATCTGTGTTGGCTTAGTGCTCGTGCCTAAGTTAGTAGTGCGTTTTTGTTCAATCGGACAGAAACCAGCAACAGTGATGTTTATACGAGGCTCCCAGGTGTGTGTGTATAGGGGGCCGATGTAGAGGAGATGCTATGAGAAAGTCAGCAAATAAGAGAGAGCGTGGATACACCCTTCTTGAGTACTGTGCGGGGGCAGCGATTATCGCCGGTATTCTGTGGACAGCTCTTTCAAATCTCGGAACGGATCTTACCGGGTTACTCAATGCTGTAGGTGCTTGGTCTAACTCACGTCGAGACGGAATCGTTCAGAACTAATCAAGACGATCTACAAGACTTTGCATGGCAACTCGCGTTTCTGGATCGCAGCTTCGTCGTTACTCATCTACAGGAACCCTGCTCGGGGTATTAGCGATTGCGTGTGGTGTCGGTTCGGCAGCATATGTAGCGGGTAAACGACTAAGACCAAACTTAGTACGCGAGCAGTACAAGGCCTTTGTGCCGGAGTACAACACCGTGGAGGTTCCCGTTCCGGTGCGTCCTGTGCCGGCGGGAACCCTGGTGCGTGATATTAAGGTGCGCATGGAGAAGTTTCCTGATCATCAGATTCCGCAGGGTGCGCTCAAAGATCTGCGCCTCTTGGCAGAGAGTGTGACCCTGGTGGGGCTTCCTGGAGGGTTGCCGATTATGGAGGCTAATATCGGCAGCCAAGACGAGGCAACCAATCCGATTCTGGGCAGGATTCCTCCCGGGATGCGAGCAATGACGGTGAAGGTTGATGCAACTTCGGCGGTAGAAGGCTGGGCTCGCAGTGGATCAATAGTGGATGTCTTGTTGGTTGAAAGGACTAAGACCACGGTGGTCGCCGAACAGGTTCGCGTGATCTCTGCTGAGAGATCGCTCTCACCAGTTGATTCAGCACGTGGTTCGGGAATCAATGGCGGCGTGCCGAGTACAGTGACACTTCTAGTGACGCAGGAGCAGTGTTTGGCGATCAACACCGCGGTGCCGCTCGGTAAGATCGCCTTTGCGTTGCGTAGCTCTAAAGATGCCGAGCAGTGGCGTGATACTCACTTTTCATCTGAGGATCTATCGCAACACAAGAAGCCGGTGGGCAAGGCACGGGTAGGTGGTGTTGTAACATTTGGCACAGGCGCAGAGCGCAAACAGTACGCGCTTGTAGAAGGCGAATGGATTCCAGCCGACACTCTTCCGCAAGGATTCTCTCTGAAATCAGGCCGCACCAAGGGAGTAGGTGAGGATGTCGACTAGTGAACCGATCGGTCGTTTAGCATCTACGCTCTCGCCATTATTGGCGCATGTATTGGAGGATGTGCGCCGTCGGCTAGTCTTATCAGGGGCTGGTAGAATAGGAGCGCAGACACAAGATGCTGCGCAGGCGATCGCCGAGTCGGCTACAAGAGTTGGAGTTGAGCTTTCAAGCTTTGAGCGCGACGAGATTCTGACGCACTTAGAGGGTGACGTTCATATCTTTGGAATTCTACAACCCTTGATAGATGATCCGAAGGTCTCAGACATTATTGTAGCTGGATTTTCCAAGATATCAGTACAACAGGGACGTAGAAGCTATCGAACTCAGGTCAAGTTTCCTGATCAACGGGCGTACGAGGCTTACGTCGAGCGGCTGCTGCATCGAGCAGGGGCAGCGTATTCGACCAAGCATCCGATAGCGGATGGCATGGTAGGAGCGCTGGTACGTATTCACGCGGTACATAAGACGCTGTGTGATGATGGCCCATACTTAACCCTAAGAATTAATCGCTTTACCTCTGTAGCGCTTGATGATCTTGAACGCGCTGGACTTGCGCCACGATCGATCTTTGACTACTTACGAGCGATCATTGGAATCAGTCGCACGGTAATGATCGTTGGTGAAGTGGGTACTGGTAAGACCACTCTTGCGCGTGCACTAGCCGGTACGATCCCGACGGATGAATCGGTGCTCGTTATCGAGGATACCCCAGAGATAAGGCTCGACCATCCGCATGTACGTTATATGACTACACGTGAGGAGAATCTGGAGGGAACAGGTAAAATTTCTCCAGCACAGTGCATCCGAGCAGGTATGCGCATGGCGATGAATCGGATTATTTTTGGTGAAATTCGCGATGCAGAGGCCGCAGAGGCCTTCGTTGATGTGTGTGCGTCGGGTCACTCAGGATTGTCCACGGTTCATGGACGAAGCGCTGTTGATGCGGTAACCCGTCTCGAGCTCTTTTTGGCGCGCGTGCAAAAAAATGCCGATCGTAGCCTTCTCGGTGCACAGGTGGCTACAGCAGTGCAGGTTATGGTAGTCGTCGATGTATGCAAGCACACCGGTATACGCCGTATAATGGAGGTGCGAGAGCTTGGCCCAGTAGCTGATGGTGTGCTCAGACAGCGCGAGATCTTTGCCTACCGCTACACCAACGGGCAACCATACTGGGCGGTTGTTACCCGTGTCAGCGCTTTTCGTGAAAAGCTGGAGCAGGATCCATATCGACTTAAGTTATCAAGTCTTCCAGAGCTGCTCGAACTGCCGTTAGATGTCTCGTACCGCGAGGCTGCTCTCTCACTAAAGAGGTGCTAATGCGAGGACTGCTTGCTGCTAATCGCGCCATAATTTCGCAGTTGCTCACAGCTTATGAGCGGCCCAAAGGTTTAAGAGCTAATACTCCAGAGAGATCTCAGAGTCAGCGGCGAATGTCGCTGGTGAGTAGACATCTATCTGCGCGGAGTGTGCGGCGTTATGCAGTAATTGTTGTGACTATTGCCGCTTTGGTAGGGGCCAGCTTTGCATTTGTGGCTGCACTTGGCGTATGTGCCCTCGGAGTACTCGGTTTGCTCACCTATGCTCGGTGTAAGGAAACTCAGTGCAACCGAGCAATAGAGCGTGATTTACCTGCTTTACTTACTGCGGTTGCCTCATCTGTGAGGGCAGGAATTGACCCACTAAGGGCGATTATAGACGCAAAGGGTTATTTACCTGCGGAATCACCTTTTGTAAGCGAGGTGCGACTCTTTGAGCAACGGCTAGCTCGAGGCGAAGATGAATTTGAGGCGATCGAGCAATTGCTTGCAGGGGCTTATAACGCCGATGTAGAGCTGTTTAAGCGTTGTATACTGCTCTCTAGGCGGCATGGAAGCTCTCTTGCTGATCCACTTCACCGTATTGTGCGAGTCGTGCGTCAGCGCCAATCGTTCAAGCGCAAAACACGCGCAGCGTTAGCTATGCACAGGATGTCGGCTCTTGGCATCGCTCTATGCGCTATTTTGATCGCAATAATGCAGCTAGCGATGAATTCAAGAGGTGTAGCGCAGGCCGTTGAAAAGACAGCAGGAGTGGTGCTTTTGAGCGCCGGTGGAGCACTGATAGTGGTTGGAGTTAGTTGGATGCTGTGTATGGGCAAAGAGGAGAAATTGTAGCGATGTCATTAGCGATTAGTTTTATTATCGCTATCTGTGGAGCGCTTATGCTGGCGGTCTCATCCCGGTGCAATGCTGGCAGAAGCACTAGCATAGCAGTTGCATTGCTCGCTGAAGATGCCAAGCAGCAAAGTGGATCGAGGCGCGGTCTCTTTGCAGATCAACTGCATAATGCCAGAGCTCGGCAAATGGCTTGGTCAATAGGTGCAGCTTTTGGAGCCCTGATTGTAATTGTGTTTCTGAAGTTCGCCGTTTTGAGTCTACTGGTAGCGATGATGATCGGCGCCCTCGCAGGAGAGCTCTACACAGGTCGACTTAAGGAATCTAGGGAGAAGCTGCGGCTTCGCAAGATGGAGTTCTATCTTCCGACGGTTATGGAGCGGATAGTGATGGCCGTAGGATCTGGCCTCGATGTTATTCCGGCCCTACGAGAGGCGTCTAATGAGGGGAAAGATCCGGTATCAGAGCTTATGCGCTGGATCGTTGAGTTATCTGAGAACGGTACTTCTGTTGAGTCGGCGTTTGAATTAGCTTCGCAGCAAAGGGTAACCTCTGCCTTAAAGCACGCCTGTATTCACCTCGGTCTCGCTTATCGCCAGGGGGGAGAGATCGTGCGTCCGCTAAAAGAGTTGAGCGACGCGACTCAGATTGCCTATCAGGAGCGAGTTGAGGAGCAGATTGCAAAGCTACCGGTTAAGGCGGTCTTGCCCCTAGTGCTGACATTTACCGGGTTGATAGTATGTTTCCTCACGGTGCCCTTGATGCAAGTTGGCGCACTAACTAAGGAGGTGGCGAGTGTTGCCTCGCGGTAATCAAGTATTTATGCGCCAGCCGTGCAGAGCCTATGCGGTTGAAATAGACCGGCAGCGCTCGCGCGGAATGATCACTATTCTCTGCGTTACGATCGTCTTGCCGCTAATTTTGATCATGCTCACCATTACGGTCGAACTGGCTCATTTTTTTGGCGTGCGCGATGAGCTGCAGAGAGTACTAGATCGTGAAGCGCACGATGCCCTTGCACGAGGTTCAACTGAAGAAGATGTAATCCAGGCAGTTCAGCAGCGGATGCACAACATAGCCGGTATGTCGGCGCTCACGAGTGTGCGGCATCTACGACTACCTGCAAGGAGTATAGTAGAAGCGCGCGCAGAATATAGCGGGGCGTTCTTTCAGCTAATACAGGATTTAACCGGGCAGCAGCGCAGTTTTCTGCCGATCTGGGTTCAGGCACAGGTGCGAATTCAATCGGCAGCAGCGCTTATGATCGTTGACCGTAGTGTCACCTCGGGAGTAGATCCGTGTAACGATCAGGGATTGCGAGCCATGACTCAGTTTGTTGATCGGCTGACTGAAGCGTGGATAGACATAGCTGACGCACGTGTTGCAGTCGGTGTGTTTCCTGGGGCTACGCAGATAGCTCCGGGAGTTGTTGCTCCAGTAGAGCTTATCGCGGCTAAAGCGGAGGATCCGTTGCCTCGCTGTCGGGTGCCGGATACCTCCAGATCGTTTGACCTATCTGCTATACGTGGCCATGGTGGCGAGTCTCCGGATCCTTACAGTGATCCTTACAGTGTGGCTTATGAACTAAGAGATATCGTCAATACAGAGATCGTCCAGCAGGCGCGTGAGTTTCGCGCTATTGTTATGGTTCTAGGCAGGGCACGCTACGAGCAGGGATATGCTCAGAGTACATTTAATCTTCTGAAGGAGTCGGCGCAGGGAGTTCCCTTGGCGATCGATATGTATGTTGTAGTTCTTGATAACACGCAGAAGATCGATAGCCAGCCACCCGATAGCCAACCGATTGACAGTCGGCCTCTATCGATCGGCATCAACGGTGGAGCTTACCGCGAAATAGGTGTATCCGAGAGTGAGTTAACAGGGATGCGTTTTTTTGGAACCATCTCGCAGGTCTTAACTGATCGGATCGTTTTGGAGAATTAGTGTTGTGTTAATGCGTGGCGAACAACGTGGCTTTGTGGCTTTTGAGGCAGCAGTCTTATGCCTTGTGCTTTTACCGCTTGGATTATTTGGTATCGCTATGTATGCGTTGGCACACGATGAAAATATAGTGCAGATGCTACCTGAGTCGCTGATGCGCGAAACAAGTGGTCGTGTAATAACCTGGCGCTCCGATGGAGCTCAGGGCGTTTACGAAGTGAATCAGGTGCGCTTAAAAACGATCATCGAGGGGCTACGTGATAGGGGGCTAACTGCGTTGCAACACGCTTCGTTTAAATTAGGTGCTCTATCAGCTAAGGCCTGTTACTGGGTCTATGATGTAGAGCCTCATAGTGGTGTAGTTGGTGATTATCCAGTGATGAGTGAGTGTCGCACTCAGGGCGCGCTAGGGGTAGAGCTATCACTTGAAGCTCCGCGCATAAATCGTATCAGACGCGGCGTTGCCAAGCCGATTATATTAGGTGGTCAGGTAGTAGAGTTTGTTTCACAGGTTGTATTGGTCGGAGTGGCGCTTGGGGGTAGGTATCAAGGGTTAGCGGAGTATCTCCGCAACGCAACGATACAACACGGTGCTGTCTGGGTTCCACGTGAGGATGTGGTCTTATGAAGGATGTGTTAGCAAAAATAACAACTCGGTGGCGTCGACGTCGCACTGCTGGTGAGGATACCAGACGCCTTCCATCTCTGGTTAAAGCGCTGAGAAACTTGGTGCCTAAATCGGTGATGAAGGAGGTTCTGGCCACTTCACACGATCGGCGGCAGTGGGGTGTTTTGGCAGCTGCTTGGGTCGGCGTGAGCGAGCGCGAGTTTATACATGCGGCAGCGCGCGAGTTGCGTATGCCCTATCAGGATCACGTTTCTGTTCCAGACATGACGGTTTTTGGCGCTCAGGCGCGCGTGATGATGAATTCGCTGCGTAAGGTTGGGGCAGCCGTGCAGCTGCAAGGGGATCGAATAGTGGGTTTTGTAGCTACAGATCCGGCAGAGGTACGCGGACTAGAGTTCTTTGATGGAACCCAGAACATATCAATGGCGCCGTGGACCGAGATAGCCAAGGCGCTCGATATGGCAGAGCGCCTGCTCCAAGAGGCCGAGGCTAATATCGATCGCACGGAGGCGCTGAGACGCAAGGATTTGTGCGAAAAGGTTTTGAATATTTTGATTCACGAAGCTTTGCAGCACGGGGCCGGAAGCCTTGAGATCCTATCCAGCGAGGGCAAGGGCCGTTATCAGTTTACTACGGTAGAGGGTCAAGTTGCCGTAGGCACAGTCCAGCCTCAGGCGCTTGAGAGCTTGTTACTGCATTTAAATGGGATAAGAGACGAAGTTTTCGTGCACCACTCAGTAGGTAAGGTGCTTGTACGCTCACTGGGTAGCTCTTCAAATGTGCGTTTATCTTGGGGAGTTCAAGACACCCCAGTCGGTATAGCGTGGATGTCAACAGAGCGGGTTGCGGCGCCAGTCCCACCATCAGCGACTGCCGATCTGATACCTAATTTGGCACCGCAGCGCAGTGATGATTTAGTCGATAGTGCATTTGATGTAGATCTTAGCCGATCTGAGCTGCCAGTTCTGGTGATTGATGACAATCCGATGTTTTGTCGGATCGTTGAGCGACTTCTCAAACGTGAGAAGTGTCAGGTTTCTTTCGCCGAGAATGGCCGAGTCGCTTTAGAGCGATTAATAGAGCAACTAAGTTTTCTTCCGAAGGTTATTATCTGCGATCTGCACATGCCGGAGATGAACGGTAAGGAGTTCGTCAGGGCACTTAGGCAGGATCAGCGGCTTGGCAGCATACCGGTTATTATGCTGACCTCGGATGATGGGATTGAAGCAGAGGTGGCCGCGCTCGAAACAGGAGCAGATGCGCTCGTGAGCAAGACAAAGGATCCGAGGGTGCTGTGTGCGCAGGTCTTGCGGTTATCAAAGAGTAGCTCGTTGCAAGAGGCGGCGTGAGCGAGAGTATTTCACAAGCTCTCGGGCGAGCTCTGGCATACTGCAGCGGGATCGGTGATGGCTCTTTGGAGGGGTTTGTCGATCGCGCAGCCTGGGAGCTGCAACATGAGTGCGCACTTGAGTTCGCCTCACTCGCTATTATTATCAGACGCGCAAATGGAAGTAGCTTTGTAGGGCGCGCGAAAGAATTACCGGCGCTGCCAGTGGAGACGCTGCTGGGTATGCTCGTTGAGGAGAGTGGTGCGCAGGTTATCTGTCGGGTGCGCGATCATGCACTCGATACGGTCAGATTTATCGATGTGCGATTCCGTACCTCGATAGTTGTTCGTTTGGAGGTGCCTAAGGTGCTGCTCGCAGATGGTGAAGCGGCGGTATGGGTCGGGTTGCAGGGGGCAGCGAGCCCGAAGCGGGTGGAGTTATCGCAGAATATCGCCAGTGCGATTGCAAAGTGGTTAGTGGTATATGGGCCGGTACTGCAATCAGTGAAGTTATTTGGAGAGCGATTGGCTGGATTGCGAGTAAAGCTCGGAGAGCTGACCGCTTTGGCTCATGATGCTAAGGCGCCGATAGGTGCTTTGAAGTACCTGATATCTGACCTAGCTGTTGAATACCCACAAATCAACAACGAAACGGTACGGCTTCAGGATGAGTTGCTCTATATTGAGAAGCTGCTTGGCAACTTTGCTCCTAAAAGCGATTCCTCCATTAGGAGTGTACCAGCTACCAGCGTAGATAATAGAGCGAGTAATGTTTCAAGTGATAGTTTAAGTGATATCTCGACTGTTGTGCGCCGGGTATGCGATCGATTTTTACCAGAGTCGCTTGAGCGCGGTAATCGTTGTATCATAGATTTTCCACCCGGAATCAGCGCCCGTGCGCGTTTCGCAGAGCTTGATCTGGAGCGGATAGTTTCAAACGTTATCGGAAACTCAGTGCGATACGGTGGCACGGGCGAGATTCGTATCGAGCTGCAGCGGGCGACTACAGCACACTGGATCATCCGAGTCATAGATTGTGGCCCGGGTATTCCTCAGAGTGTGATCGATAGCGTTGTGCGTGGGGATGAGCAGAGCATCTCAGCAGTTAGCTACGGATGGGGGGTGGGATTGGTCGCATGCAAGGTAGCGCTTCTGGCGCAGGGGGGTGATCTTGTGCTAGCTGCATCTAGTAGCGGCTCATCGGTCGATATTATCGTGCCTGAGGAGTTGGTACTAGTTAAAAAAGCCCAAAGTCGAGAAGGTACTAATCGTGAGCGGCTGATTATCATCGATGATGATAGTGAGCATACCGATTCGCTTGAGCGTCTGCTTGGTCGAAGAGGGATTAACACAGAGAGCTTTAGCGCGGTTGGTTCGGCTCTTGATCTGATTGTTGCAGAGCCACTGGCCATAGTTCTGTGTGATGCACATATGCCGGATGGGGGAGCTGAACGACTCCTAGAGCTGCTTGCCTCTTCGGGTAAAAAGGCACGAGTAGCAGTCATGAGTGGCGAAGTAAACGATAGCTTGCTCTATCGTTTTGCGGCCCGGGGAGCCCGTGAATTTTTTTCTAAGCCGATTGATTTAGATGAATTAACCAACTGGGTGCTAGAGAGTGATAGATTTTGAATTTTTCGGAGGCGCAACCCCGACGGTGCTATAGTGATCTGCAAAAGTCCGTGCCAGTAAAACGGGCAAGGCTTTTGCCGCAAATCACTATAGCTCCGTTAAACCTAAATTCGGCAGTTAAGGAGTATGAAAATGGTGCAGATGGCTAAAAGCATCAGGTATTTTGAACTTTTCGCCCTGGCACCGTCAGGGTGAGCACCGAAAATTCAAAAGCCGCAGAGATTTTAGCCAGATGCGCCGTTTTCGGGCCCGCAACTGCAGAATTTAGGTTAAACGGGTTTGGTGAGCCGTGTATCGATCGGCTCTCCAAGTAGTGGTGGCAGCTCAGGATGGTACTGACGACCACCGTGTGATGGAACGAGCTGTTGCTTGGTCGATTGAATATCCTTCTGTAGGTACATCAGAGCGTCAAGTACGGTTTCAGGACGCGGTGGGCAGCCAGGAATGTACATATCTACTGGGATAATCTTATCGATACCAGCAACGGTTGTGTAGTTGTCGTAGAATCCACCACTTGAAGCGCAGGCTCCGAAGGCTACCACCCACTTGGGCTCTGCCATCTGCTCGTATACTCGGAGTAAAACCGGAGCGAGCTTGTGATTAACGGTGCCAACGACCCACAGCAGGTCTGCCTGTCTGGGGGTAAAGCGTGGCAGCGCTGCACCAAATCTATCAGTATCGTAGTGCGAGCAGTTTACAGACATAAACTCCATCCCACAGCACGCCGTTACAAATGGGTAAGAGAAGAGTGAATACTTGCGGGCCCACGCTAATGCGCTTTCGAGAGTGGTAGTAAGGAAGCCAGAAGGTTCTGATGGAATCATGAGTTGCTCGCGCTAAATGCTGGTAATAAATCCTAACACCGCAGTTTCCGGCCTGAAAATGGCGCACCTGTACCGTTTGACCATTATCCTAAATTCGGCAGTTGCGGGCCCGAAAACGGCGCATCTGACTAAAATCACTGCG
>CAZZLV010000048.1:0-11881 GCA_964655155.1 uncultured Bdellovibrionales bacterium | reverse complement strand
GCTTCCTTGCACTTGCTCGCCCGAATCTTGCACTTTCGTGCAATATTCGGGCTAGGTTTATATCGGCCAAGATCATGGCCCCCTGTATTGCTCTGACTATAATGATCTGCAAAAGTCCGTGCCAGTAAAACTGGCAAAGCTTTTGCCGTAAATCACTATAGATTGTTGTTTTAATTCGCGTCCGCGAATCGATAGCGTTTTCCAAAAGCCGCTATATCGCTACGGACTCTTGAAAAACGCTATAGGAGTTTGTTGTCTTCTACGGCGCAACTTGGCTACGCAAAGATTGCGCTCGCCCAGCAATTCTCATTCATTTTTTTCAAAAATGAATGAGGCTGGGGTTATATTGCTCCCCGCTATTGACCCCTCTGCCTAACCCACTCATCCACTGCACTAGCCAAGTCGGATGCCTGCACTGAGTAGTTCCTGTTGCCCAGAGCTGATTCCCGTTTAAATGCGTTAAGTCCGGCTTGATTACAGATCTCCTTGATATTAGCAGCGCAGACCCCCTCTGTGATACTAGCCAGCTCTGTCACATCTGGCGCCGCCCCAAGGGGAAGTTTCGCTAGATAGAGCGAAAACAATGATTCGCGGGCCCTTAGATTCGGCAGCGGTATCTCAATTACCTTGTTTAGGCGACCACCACGTTTTAGTGCTGGATCTACTAGATCAGCGCGATTGGTGGCCCCGATTACATAGACGCCCTTACGAGCCACCACTCCATCCATTAGCTGCAGGAGGTGGTTCAAAAGAGCATCGGCGTGTTGCGCGTTTCCTTCGGTGCGATTCTTGGCTATCGAATCTATCTCGTCGATGAAGATAACCGCAGGCGCATGTTTACGCGCCTCCTCAAATAGGTTGGTTAGATTTTTTTCTGAGTCGCCGACCCATTTGGATATGACGTCATTTGCTTGCAGAACAAAAAACGAGAGATTGGCTTCATTGGCGATAACTTTAGCTATAGTGGTCTTGCCCGTTCCCGGCGGCCCATTAAGCAGTATGCCCTTGGGTACACTTATGCCGTACCGTTCAGCGGTAGCTGGATCTTTAAGTAGCTCAACTACGCTCTTTAACTCCTGCTTTAAATCATCATCAACGATGATATCTGACCAAGTTATGCGCTCAATACGGTCATTTACTGGCTGATGAGTAACCCTATCTGGTTTGCCATCCGCATCTTCTTTATCCGCGTTAAGTGGAAATGCCAGTAGCGCATGTTCAATATCCTCTGAGGTAACCAGTTGGCTGCGCTTATTTGGGGGCAGCTTCTGTTCGCGTTGAAATGTATGCAGACCGGCTTGATTACAGATAGCTTTGATATCAGCACCTGAATTTCCCTCGGTAGCTTCGGCTAGTAAAGAGAGATCAACATCAGTAGCTAGTTTTAAATTGCGCGAGTAAATAGCGAAGAGCTTTTTGCGCGCACTGAGATCGGGAAGCCCTATCTCGATTACTCTATTTAATCGACCGGCTCTCCGCAGGGCGCTATCCACTAACTCAGCCCGATTTGTTGCTGCTATAACGTATACCCCATCGGTCTTAATAACTCCATCTATCAACTGCAATAAGTGATTTAGAAGGGCATCTGAATGGCTTGCGGCTCCCTCTGAGCGTTTTTTTCCGAGCGAATCTATTTCATCTATAAAGATGATCGCCGGGGCGTTTTTACTAGCCGCTTCGAAGAGCTGCGTTAGGTTCTTCTCGGATTCGCCGACCCACTTAGAGACAATTTCATTAGTTCTGAGAACGTAGAAATTTAAGCCAGCTCTAGCCGCAACAGCCCTAGCGATAGTCGTCTTACCGGTACCCGGAGGCCCATTAAAAAGAATCCCCTTTGGTAGAGCGATCCCGTAGCTCTTTGCTGATTTAGGATTCTTAAGAAGATCGATTACTGAGTCGAGTTCATCTTTAGTTGCTTGGTCGATAATCAGATCATCCCAAGCGACAACCTCAATCTCAGAGTTTCTAGGATTGACCGGCCCCCCGCTGCGCTCCTTTGGTCTAGTGGTGCTGTTAGAAGCCATGGTATTACTTTGCTGAGTTTTGCCCCGGGCGATTGCCAAAAACAACAGCACAAGAATTGCTAAATGAGCAGCGATGAGTTGAATCTGCTCAGGCGCTGTATCTACAACAGCTTTGTAACCGCGACCAATAAGCAATACGCCCAAGACTAAGCCAAGCGCTTGAGCAATAAAATCGTATAGGGCCAGTCGTGGCTGGTCATACCAATACTTGGCCTGATAGCAGTAGTAGGCAAACGGTAGGATCGTCAGTGCTAGCAGGGTCGTGATTGAAATGGGTAGGTCGTATACCGAGGGCATCGCCTATATTGTCGGCTACGGGGAGCTTTGGGTAAATGCATAAACCTAAAAACGGCAGTTGCGGGCCCGAAAACGGCGCATCTGGCTAAAATCACTGCGTCTTTTGAATTTTCGGTGCTCACCATGATGGTGCCAGGGTTCAAGCCTTAAGAAAAGTTCAAAATACTTCGTGCTTTTGAGCACCTGCGCAATTTTCAGACCCGCAAGTGCCGAATTTAGGATAATAAGTCACGGATTTAGACTGTGAGTCCATAATATTTGACAGGGTAAGGGAGGCTAATCGCATAGTTATCCACTTGGTGCAGGCAAGCGCAATAGATGGCCATCAAACTGATTAAACATGGAGTTGTGGCTCCGGCAGAAGAAAAGGCGGCAGAAGCTGGCCAATCGTATGCCCCTGAAGCTAAGCCGCGCGTTCAACCCGCCGTTCCAACACAACACCCTGTTCACGAAATTAGACTAGAGATTAGCCGGGCGGCTTCGAATCAGACCGGCCTAAAAACCGATCGGGCAAAGCAGCAGAATGATCCCACCTCAATATTATCAAAATTGCTGAAAGTTCTATCTGATGTCTTGTGTGGGACTCCAGTAGCTGAGCGTCAGAGGCTCCAGGAGCTGATACAGAATTTAGAGAGGATCGCTGAGGAGCAGAAGAAGCGGCATCCGGGAATAGATCCGGAAGAGGCGCTTTTAATGGGCTCATTAGTAGCTTCATTAGGCCCAGAGGCAGCGCATGAGCTGATGCAAAGGGCTAAGAGTTTAGCTGTTAAGTCCCGAGCTGGCTCTACACCTGGAGCTGACAATTCGATCGTAGCGGTAGTGTCTGGTGCGGCACAGAACGCCGAACGCGCCACGCCTTTTGTCTTGGGAGACGATATCGTTCTCTCTGTTAAGGATAACCCAGCAGGAGCAGCTACATTTTTTGCGAGTCAATCTGGCATGCAGCTATTCCGTGAAAGGTTGCTAGCTTTGCCGAATGGAGAGGAGATCTTTAAAACGATTGGCGCCCTTAGGGATGCATTTGGGCTTGAGCGTTTCTCAACCCTTCTAGCTGCCTATGATTCGCACTTTGGTCGACCACTTGTAGCCGATCTAGTTAATCGATTTGACTCCGCACCCAAAGCTCAAGAGTCGTTACTATCTCGCTTGTGCGGCGCGGGTACGACACTCTTTACGGCATCGGAGACTGCGCGAGCTGCTGATTTCATCCGCGCTGAGCAAGCTCTGGTAGTTGAGACGATTACCTTAGAGAATCAACGCGCGCGGCTCTCGCTAGTTTCTTTGGAAGTAGAAAGAGCCCGGATTATAGCGCTATTAGCCGAGTTCCTTGGAGATAAAGATATCACATCCTTGCCATCCGCTGAGCAACAGCAGTTAATCCAGCGGAAGATAGCGGATCAGTTCCCCGGCATGTACGAAATGAGCTTGCCTACGATACAGCGGGAATTAGAAGCGCTTGCCCATAACACCGATCTCGGTAAATTTCGCGAGCATATGAAACGATTGGGGTGCGTTTGCGTGGCTGAATCGCTTCCGACTGACCGAGAGGGAAAGACACAGGATGAGATTGATCGACTAGACGCCAAGAAACAGCAAGATATTCAAGCAGAGATGCAGAGTGTCAAGGAAAGGGCGCTACAGATCGCTACACAGCTAGATGAGCTCTCACGAACAGAAGAGCGCATCAACACCGCAAGAACAAGCGCTGAAAGAGGTGTGGCGGGTGAACTACAGGCTATTGAGGCCCATTATGGAGCACTTTTAAGTGGGGTGTTTCCAGAGGTCTCTTCGGCGCAAAATGCCGCCTTAAAGCTAGCCGCGCGCACCAATCTTGAGACCCTAGATGAGCGGATTCAACGCGCCATTGGGCCTGAGCGAGAAGCGCTGTGTCACGAGCGCGATAGTATAGAGTGGGCTAGTGTTAAGTATCGAGTTGCGCATCACTTAACTACTAAGCCACCAAATACAGCGCGAGCTCTTGAGCTTCTTACCGAATTTCAATTGAAGCCAGGTACAGGAGATATAGGTAGAGGAGCAGATTTTCTTAAAGCAGCGCAGCAGCTATCGGGATCGATCCAAGCTGTTGATAGTTATTTGACAGAGCAGAGCGCTATAGGTCAGCAGGCGCTAGTAGGTCGTTTAGTGGCAAAGGATGCGGCACGCGCCAAACTGGATACGCTAGAGGTAGAGCGACAAAAAGCCAAAGATAAGTACGAAGAGTACGACTTTTTATATGGCAGTCAGCACTGGAATAGAATTTACAGGGAACTTGGTGAGCTACTCGCCATAAGGGAGTCCGGTGTCGCTTTGTCGGCCGATCAAATCAAGAGGATTAACAGTTATCAGAGTCAGATTAAAAATGCCGGATTTTTCAGCTTGGATGGTGGAAGCGGGTACAGCGATGTAGCTGTCCACTTCCATAAGCTTGAAGCGCAGTGCCGGTTGACAGATCGGCAGATAGAGGATGCTACACGACAGGCAGAGGAGCTTAAGCGGATATTGGCCCAGCAGCTCGATGAGCACAGGGGGGTTTTGTTGGCAGCTATAGCTGCCTCGGCGACAGCTGCTTCGCCAGTATCTGCGTCACCGGTAAGTGAGCCGCACAATAGCTTAGGCCACGCACTCGATCAGGGGGTACTCGAGCAAAGGTTAATCGCGCAGGGTGCTTTAAGGGAGCACTTTGATTCGGCGCGAAAAACGCACGACGCGATGCTGACCACTCTCGAGCATGTTGCTGCTGTATCGCGCGATAATAACCTGATGCCGCGTGACACGACGATATTGTTTAAGCCAACCTTACTCGCCCCAACGGATCAACTACCAGAAGGAATCCAGAGTGCTACTGGGGCAAAGGATATCAATCAACTGGCCTTAAAGCTGCACACCACCCTCCGCCATGATCGCACCCTAGTACCGTCTCCAGAGGCGCTCTCCGCTTTACTGGAGTGTGTCGGTAGTGATTCCGCCATCGGTAAGCAGATAATCGCTGCTAGATCCGCTAAGGAAGTTGATCAGGTCATGAGCCAACTTTACGCTAGGCTCGCTCCAGATGACGCGATTCGGGTGCGTCTCTTTATGCTCTCTTATGACACCCCAGAGATCTATCGATTCTTTGGTGTGGCCGATGACGCTATAAACGCGATGACTAAGCCTAGTGGTCTATGGAGGTTTCTCTCGAGCCTCCCATCAGCAGAGCAGTCATCAGATCTGTCGCAGCTTATCTCGATAATGCCGCAGTTGCGCACGAAACACGATATCGAGCAGTTAGTGAGTAAGGTATCCGATCAGCAGCTCGCGGCAGTTCTTGATCGCTACCAGGCTCTATCTGGGCAATCGCTCGGGGCGGTGATGCTCGAACTAGCGCCACGCGCGGGCGAGGCACGCTATAAATTTCTTGTTGAATGTATCGCCCCCTCAAGGGTGATGCGTCAGAGTGATCTTGCACCACTCTATCCGCGTAGTGAGGTGCCCACAAGCACACAAGCTCGCCAAGAACAGATGCGAGAGCTGGTGAGTCGGGATCGGCGGGAATCGATTGAGGTTGATACTAACCTGACTGCGCTGATAAGTGCGCAGGCCAAAGAGCGTGCTGCGCTACAGGCGGCTCTACCGGCGATGACACAGCTTCAAAGAACTGAGAGGGTCGCCGTTATTCGGCAACGTCTGGCTGATCTTGACGCCAAATTTAGCGCTCAAAGGGACGACTCTCTTCAAAGATACGATCCGGCAGTGATAGCGCGAACAGGAGTTCGAAATAATATCGAAGAGGCGCGCGGTATCGCTACCCATGCTGCGTTTAGTGAGGTGTCTGATCCGCATGGGCCGCTAGGACAGCAGGCTGCTCTACTAGTTGATCTATTAAGCGCAGATAACTTCGGGACCGACTTCGGGGTAGATGAAGTAATGGACGAGCTGCGTAGGGCAAACCTATCTGAGGGGCAGATGGCGCTCCTGGAAACATTCTACCTACAGCAGGTTAGCGCGCGAACGGGTAGCGACCTGACCGGCGATCTACCGCGAGATATCCTAGCGCGGCAAAAACAGGGAAGCGAGTTAAATAAATCACAGCTACAACGTCTAATTACTGCTGGAGCCGCGCTAGCTGAGTATGACTATGAGCAGCTTACAGAGGGCATTCGAACTCGCAATCCTCGCATGACAGTACGGGCGATGATCGCCATAAAATCGCGTGAAGGTGGAGAAGAGATTCTAAGGAGAATGCATCGCGGAGCGGAGGGGGCATTAGGATCGTGGGAGGTATTAAAAGAGAGTAGAGAGTGGAGAGAGGCGCAAGCTTACCTCGATGCTGTATTTAACAATGACACGGTCACGCAGGGAATAGTCGAGCTTAAGCAGGGATTCGGCACAGCGGCGCTCCGTACAGGAGAGTTCTTCGGTAAAGTTTGTCGGGTGACCGGTGACTTCACTGACGAGCAGATGGGTAAGGCTAGGAAAATCTACCAAGATATCTACGATGGCGACATCGTTGCTGATTTAGAGAGGACCGTTCCAGCTCTCAAAGATGCCTGGAGCGGATTAATGAGTAAACTACCAGCGGAGCGAGCACAAGCCGCTGTGGCGGCGGTTCGCTCAAGTATTACCTCCGCAGGGATAGATTTTTCAATCGTACACAGCGCTCTTGATAGCGCTCTTGGGCTAGCTCCAACACTTGAACAGCGACGCATGATTCTTGCTGAACTAGATGAATTCGCCAGGGGTCTGCCAAACTCCTGGAGCTATGTTGATGGTCGGCCGATGTCGATTATTGAGTACCTACGCTCCAACGGTGGGCCGATGGGCAAAGCTGATGCAGCGATGCTTGAGCACCTGCTTAGCGCTGAAGCTAAAGAAGCTCTCAGCGAGCAGGAGCTTTTACGTTATCTGGGAGAGCGTAGACGGGTCGAATTTCAGATTAAGCAGCTAGATATACTTGAAGCGCAGAGACTTCAGACGCATCGGTACGCTCAGGATTTCTTCTCTACCGTAGCTAATATGCATTCAGCTGCTGAAAAAGATAGAGATGAGCGCATAGTTCTTGGCATGCATTCTCCGACCTGGTCAAGAGCTAATCGGCTAGTGCAGATCCACTCCGATATGCGCAGTAATCAGCTTAGCCTACTAAACCAACAGAGGGCTGGGCTTGCCGATATAGCTGCTACTCGCGAACTTGTTCGCTTACGCGGAGAGATGTTGCTAAGTGATATAATAACCGGTGAGGATCGCGGGCTACGAGTTGAGCAGAGTGATCGTAGTGTTGGAGCGCTACGAACCCGTGACGCTCAGCGGGAGTGGGTGGCTGTACGGCGCGATCTGCTCGATAGATGGCGCAATGACGCTGAGATCGCCCAGAAGAGTCTTGAGAACTTAGATTGGTGGGTGACCGTCGGTTATCAGAGTCTTAAGGCCATAGCGATTATCTGCGTAAGTATCTTTGCAAGCCCAGCAGCAGGCCTTGCCTTGGCGTGTGCCTGGAACCTAGCCGAGAAGACGCACATGTTTGTCTTTAATGGTATGTCCCTCGATGAAGCGGTTAGACAGTTTGCGATTGACTTCGCGCTAGATGCTGCATTTGCGGGTCTGTCGTGCTTTAAGTTTGCTCGTCTTATTGCCAGAGGAGGAGCAGCCGCAGAGGGAGCAGTTAAGCCGATAACTAGGTGGAGATTCTTTGTTGAATCCCCTTTTAAGTCTTATTTCCAAACCAGCGTTAACTACCTGAAAAATATTGGCGACAGAGTGTCAAAGTGGCTGCGAGGATCAAAGATCTCTGCACGTTTTGGCGATGAAACTCTGACTGGCTTTGCCAAGGTGCCAGAAAGCGCGATAGGCGGGGGAGCTGTTTACTTGAGGGATCTGCCAAAAATACTCGAGAAGCTTGCAACAGCAAAAGTCAGCCCGAAAATTCTTAAAGCAATTGAGCAACATGCTGTGGCAACCGCTAAGAAGGGCGGAGAGTGGATTGATCTGGTCATTAAGGAGGTACCGATCAGCCGACCTGTGGGCAAAGGGTGGATCACAAATATTGATGATATTTTGCTGCAACTTCGTTATGGAGCCGGACGTTTGCCCAGTTTCAAGTACGTAGGGTCAAAGCTTGGCGAAGAATTTTTAAACAGTGGTGGACTTAAGTATTCGCGTTGGGTAGAGATTGCTAGAGGTCTAACTATTGATGGCAGTAGCCTGGGACACCTAGGCTCAGGGTTGTTTAATGCGGCCACGCAACAACCTAAGGCAGACTCAGACCAGGCTAAGCCACCAGTCGCCGAAGCTAGTTTAGCTGGCACTCAAACAACCAGTTCAAGCTCCCCTGCGATCGAATCAGCTATCAGTAAGGAATCTAATAGTGGTAGCGCTAAGCGATCAAAACCCGCAGAAAAGCCGCAAAAGCGGCCCACTAATCGGCCGTCGGGAAGTCCACCACCACCAGCCAATGCACCGGCTGCCAATCAATCAACGGCTTCTGAATCAAAGGGCGGAGGTGCTGGCGGTGGATCTAGCGGAGGGCCTGGATTAGCTCCAGGGGGAGCAGGAATGGGCGCAGGGGCAGGTGAGATTAACTCGCTGTGGGCGCGGACTCTGATTGAAGATAGACAGCGGCTAATAGACCTTATCAATCAGTCCAAAGATTTGATTGAAGACTCCGTTTCTTTAAACCTTGATGAGATTGCGGCTCTTTTCGCTGCCGAGGTAGAGGGCGCAACACTTCAGGGGCGGGATCTTCTTGAGCAGCAACTCCTAGCACTTGCTGATATGTATGATGAGCTTGAAGAGGCGCTCAAAAGAGCGAGTGCCGATCTATCTGTTGTAAATACAGGTGGTGGAGAGCTAAAGCAAGAATTAAACGAGTCAAAGGCCAATGCGGAAGCCCAATTGAAACTCCTTCAGGGTGAAATAGATCGCCTAATCGGAGTTTTGGCTCATAATGATGGGTCAGAGTCTAATTCTGGTGGCTCTAGTAAGTCTACAGATCTTGCGCCTTTAAGTGCTCTAGGTATTCCTGAAGAGCTTTTAGCTGCGATACAGAGTGGTGTCGTCAAGACGCAGGGTGCGTTCGTTGCAGCTCAGAATGATCTGCATGAGTTGACTCTGTATCTGACAAATCTTTTAAACTCAGAACATACCACGCCGGAGCTATCTACCCAGATTTTGATCAGCAATTTAAATAAGCAACTCGATCTATTAAGCAGGCCAGCTTTAAGAAACTTAGAGGAGCTATCTCAGTATTTTGGTCATCTTAATAGTGATGCAATTGAGGCTGTCCAGATTAACAGGCTAGTTATAGAGCAGCTACGCTTTAAAGTAGCTATCGATGAAGTGCGAGATCTGCTCAACAGACTTTCTGCAGCTCAGGAAGCACAAGCTCGGACGCTCCAGGAAACACAACTAAACGCGCAGCGCGGTTATATTCAGCTGATGCAGCGGCAGTTGCAAGAGCGGCTTAATCTGTTGAATCAATCCCTTGAAAACCTTGCTAATCAGATGCATGAGGCTAAGCTTGTAGTAGCTATGCCGGCAGCTCAACAACTCGCCAAGCTCAATGCGCAGGGAGTTTTAGCAGTAGACCGTGCTACGGAGCTTTTGTTGTCACACGCGCGTATAGTTTCGCCTAACCTAGAGGCAGCAGAGATCGTGTTACGGTCGGATATCACCGCGCTTGCAATTAATCTGCCACCAAGTTCTAAGACAGCGGTGCTCGGAGTGGAACAACTTGTGACTAATCAGATTGTGGCAGCTAGTGACACGCTTTCAGTGCTTGCTACAGAAATTTGGGTCGTAAATGGCTCACAGCCAGGAATGAATCAAGTTGATCTGCACCAACAAGTAAAGCATCAACAGGTCAACACTCTTTTGGCTGACGTCCAGAGAACCGAATCAGAAGTACGGCAGCAACTTAAACAGGTAGCTCAAGAGTTATCGACTAAACAGGCGCAGCAAGAAACCGCTTCAAATGAGGCATTGGCTAATCTTGAGCAGTATAGGTGTGCTTTTGCCGCGATAAAGGAGGAGGCAGGCAATATCGCTGAAGGCGCCAAGAAGGAGAGCCTTAATGGCGCCCAGCAGCAGATTCCGTCGGATGCCCCACCAATAGCTTCTAGGAAAACCCCACGGATACAGTTCGAGCGACGACAGGTGTCTAAGATTGCCAGTATTGAGGGAGATAGATCGGTTGAAGATCTAGCGAATAAAGCAGAGGCAGCTATCAAAAAGATGCTAAGCGAGGTAGTGCAAACCATCCCAGCAACTGTGCTTGATTCACTTAAGCCTGAGCTTAGAAAGGAGCTAGAGGCCTACACTGCGGTAGTAGCTCTCGAGCTGCGGGGACTAATCGCTAAGCAGCCGCATAGGGATCCAGAAGATACAAAATTTAAAGGGGCTAATCCCTCGATCGATAAACAGCAACAAGCTAGCCCGATAAAAGATCTCGGGGCAAGTAAAAGTAATCAGGTGCCGACTGATACTAGGGATCAGCGAGTAGCGTTGCAAGAGCGACTAGAGCTTGGCCTGCAGGCATCAGAACGGTTGTGTAATAAGCTAGCAGAGATTCTTAAGCATAATTCAGCCCAAAGGCAACTAACTGTAGCTGAATCAGCTAAAGCTCTGGCAGCGCTTGCGTCTTATACAGCTAGGAGCTCTGAACTGATTAGGCAGGCAGCCGAGGGCGTTTTAATTAGCTCTTCTAGCAGCTCACTTAACAGCTTACACGGTAATTCTAACACCACCTCACCGCGAGCCACCGATCTGACGATTCAGCCTGTTGGCTCTGCTAGCTCGCAAGAGCGGGTTAAACGAAGGAGGTCGAAGCGGTCTGCTCGCGATGCGGCGAGAGAGGCAGATGAGCGAAGATTTATCATTCAGCAGCTCCTCTCTCAGAATTTTGAGCGGATTAAGCGCGAGAAGTTGCTTCATTTATTGATTAAGTTGGGAATCTCTCAGTCTGAGTATAGGAATTTAGTGGCTAAGCTAGGAGAGCTAGACGCTAAGAGTGCTGTTGATAATCAAGTAGCGCTTGAGATACCGCTAGACGCTAGCCAGCCGGCGCCTAAGACGCCAGTCAAGGATACTGCTCAGCACAAAAAGCAGCACAGTAGCGCTAGGCAGGAGCCTAATACACGATCAATTCCGATGATAAAGAGCGATGCTCCAAGGGCGCAGCCGTCGATCGCCGCTACAACTAAGGTGCAAACTAGGGCAGATCTCTATCTTCAGCTGCGCAAATTCAAGGAGTCACGACGACCGCCCACTCTTTAGCCCGAATATTGCACGAAAGTGCAAGATTCGGGCGAGCAAGTGCAAGGAAGCACTTGCAAATTCCGAAGCGCAGCGAAGGAATTTGGAGCCTACAGTTTGCGTGGGCACTATGGGTCCCACACAAACTGTAGGCGATGAGGAAAAAGGCCATGGATGGCCTCTTTCTGACCATTTTTCACGGCGAGCTTCGTGAAGAATACGGATTAGGGTGCTGAGATGCTAATTAAGACAAGAAGCTGCGGTAAATTATCCTAAAAACTTAGGCTCATCGCGGAATCGAGTGGGTGCCGATGGCTGCTGATGGGTCATAACCC
>CAZZLV010000047.1:0-11940 GCA_964655155.1 uncultured Bdellovibrionales bacterium | reverse complement strand
GCTTTTAGCCATCTGCACCATTTTCATCCTCCTTAACTGCCGAATTTAGGATAATTAGTGCTTTCAGCCATGTACGCTATCTTCATCCCCCTTAACTACCGAATTAAGGATCACACAAAAACTTATTAGCACGCTCCAATCAATACGGTTGCGGCATCGTATTTTGGTAACGATAACCTCTATTAATTTTACTAATGAATCAACGGTTGCAATCGCTTTTGATTATATCAGCAGGTTCAGGCGCAGAAGACTCCAGAGCGAAGAGGCTTAGCTGCCTAGCCGCTAAAGTAGTTAGCTGCTCACTAGACCGGATTGCAATTGCGGCTAAAGAGAGCTCTCCACAGTGTATAATTATTGATTCTTCACATGCCGAGGCGCTCTCCAGGCACTTTGTTGAAAGAATACGTCGGGACTCTGGGCAACTACCGATCTTAATGATGGTTCCGGAGGGAGCAGTATCGGACGCAGTAGTCGCGATGCGTGCTGGCGTTGATGGGGTAGTTGAGGATCCAGTAAGCGCGGCAAGCGCTTTTAATCTGAGTAGCTGGTTAGATCAGTTTGGCAACCCACGCGGCAAGCAAGATAGCAGCCAGGCTACTTTTGGAAGACTGGTGGGGTCTTCAGACGTAATGCATCGTGTATACTCACAACTTATAGCTGTTGCTCCTTGCGATACGACAGTTTTGATCACTGGTGAGTCAGGAACCGGGAAGGAGCTTGTGGCTAGAGAGATTCATGAGCGCAGTAGTCGCGCTTCGGGGCCATTTGTAGCAATCAACTGTGGTGCTATACCAGATGATCTTGTCGAATCAGAGCTGTTCGGTCATGAGCGAGGTTCTTTTACCAGTGCTTCAGAGCGCCGGATCGGTAGCGTGGAATTGGCTAATCGTGGGACGCTCTTTCTTGATGAGGTTAGTGAACTCAGCCGCCGTGCCCAAGTTAAGCTGCTACGATTTCTGCAGGAGCGCCAAGTGCAGCGGGTCGGTAGCTCTAAGCCAATATCGGTCGATACGCGGATTATTGCAGCATCCAATCGAGATCTGGATGATTTGGTTCAACGCGGCGGTTTTCGACACGATCTCTTGTATCGAATTAATGTTGTTCACCTTGCACTTCCGGCTTTGCGTGATCGCCAACAGGACATTGAGTTGCTTTTTAGTAACTGCATTAAAAAATTGTCGCCACGCTATGGTGGAAGAGAGTTGAGGCTCTCAAGAGATGCACAGAACGCTTTCGCTAGCTACTCGTGGCCAGGCAATGTGCGTGAACTTGAGAATGCCGTTGAATATCTGCTTGCCTTGCATTCCTCTGAGGAGGTGCAGATTAACGATCTGCCAGCGAAGATCCTACAATCGATTGGCGTTACTAGTAATCGGATCAAAGTAGAACTGGATACAGGATGCGCACGAGCCTTTGGCGAGGCTAACCGGTTACTAGAGACAGAACTTATCGTTAGCGCGCTTGAGCGCGCGCACTATGTGCAGAGTAAGGCCGCACGCCTATTGGGAATTAGCCGTCGTATTCTAAAGTACAAGATGGACAAGCTAGGAATTGTGAATGTACGATATGGCGATATTGCTATGCAGCATGTTGAGTAGTTAGTTTTCAGTCACGTATCACCTTAATTCAATGCAGACCATCAATCCATATACTTTAGAATCTCTTAACGTTCCTGAAACTAAAGATCTACAAAGCATCTTTCAACAATCTTCAGCAGCATTTGACCGTTGGAGCAGCTGTCTAATAAGCGAGAGGGCTCGATTGCTTAAAGTCGCCTTGGATAACCTCTCTCAACGGCGTCGAGAGTTTGCGCACATTATCTCAGAGGAGATAGGTAAGCCGATCACTGCAGCGGGATTGGAGTTTGATCGCACTCTTGATGAGTTTAACTTCTCGCTAGCTAATGCGCACGAGTTCCTTGCGCCTGAGCGCCTTCCAGATGCTGAGATACATTTCGCCCCTTTAGGAGTAGTCGCTGTGATCGCACCGTGGAACTTTCCATTCCTACTGCCTCTTCGCGGAATAGTGCCGGCGCTTCTGGCGGGGAACTCTGTGATATTTAAACCTTCCGAGTTGAGTCCAAGGATAGGAATTGCTCTTAAGGAGGCTTTCCCGGAGGAAATACCGCTATTCATAGCTATTGGCGGTAAAGAGCTCGGAGCGCAGGTTGTTGACCTGCCGGTTCGAGCCATAGCATTTACCGGTTCAACAACTGTTGGAAAATACATCGCTCGCGAGGCAGCTGGGTCTCTTAAGCGCGTAATCCTGGAGCTAGGTGGTCTCGATGCAGCGATTGTACTTGCTGATGCTGACATGCCCCATGCCGCGCGTGAGATCGTTCGTGCCAATGCACGGAATGCAGGCCAAGTGTGTAATGCAATTAAGAGGGTCTTTGTGCATTTCGATAGTTACAGCCGTTTTGTTTCGGAGGCTATAGAAGCCGCAAAAATGTTGCGATATGGCGATCCTCTAAACGAGAGTACTGAGGTTGGGCCGCTTGTTTCCAGGGCACAGTGGGATCGTGTAAAGGGGTATCTGGATGACGCCGAATCACGGGGAGCCAAGATCTTTCAAGTCGTTGCTCCTATGATTGGATACACCTTTCCTCAGGCGATACTAAGTGACGTTCCGGATTCTGCGCAAATGTTGAGCGAGGAGCCCTTTGGGCCTTTATTGCCGATTATCTCATTTACATCTGAGGACGAAGCGGTTACGAGGACTAATAACACTCGTTATGGGTTATCCGCGTCGGTGTGGACCCGTGACGAAGCTGCGTTTCGGAGGATATCAGCTAGGCTTGACGTAGGATTGGTCAGGCGTAACACACACTCCGCTATGCGCTCTGGGATCCCGTGGGGCGGAACTAAAGAAAGCGGTGTGGGAAGAATGAAGACTAGAGAAGGAATGCGCGAGTTTGCTAATGTTAGAGTGGTGGCTTGATTGCTGGAGATCTTGCACTGCGCAGGACTGATGCTCATTTGATTCACATAAACTCTTGAAACCACTTGTGTTGTCAAAAGTTTAGGGAGACGATACCCGAGCGTTAAGGAACTACCTCTGCGCTCTAAGATATAAACTAAATATGAATCAATCGCCGGTGGATACAAAAGGTCAGGTCGTTCTAAGTGAGGCTAAGAGGGGAATAGGCTCCTCTATATCAGAGCTTCGTTGGCTCGGTAGGGTTTTGCTTTCTTCAGCAGATCGTTTCTATTGGGACAATGGGTTTTCAAAGGCGGCTTCTCTGGCGTATTCGTCGCTCCTTTCACTGATTCCGTTAACGGCGCTCTGCTTTGGGATTCTCGCTGCGTTTATGACCGGTGGCGAAGAGTACATGTCCCAGATCCGAGAATTTTTCTTTAAGCAGTTTGTCCCCGGCTCAACTGCGCTTGATGCTCTGCTGCCATTAATTGATCGCTTTAGCAGTAAGATGACCTCACTGTATTTCATCGCGGCACTTCTAATAACATCACTGCTATTGCTAAATTCCATTGAGTACACCCTAAATCAGGTTTGGCAGGTGTATGAAACTCGCGGTATTACAGATCGGATAGCGATCTTCTGTGCGATTATAGTTTTGCTGCCGGTCTTTGCTTTCTCAGGCTACTATACCAGCTCCAAGGTAGAGCCACTCTTTGCTGACTTTGGTCTCTTAAGTGGGGTGTATCACGACACGGTGCCGTTTCTGATCGATTGGGTAGCGTTTGTTATGCTCTACTTTCTCGTCCCTAAAGCGCCGGTACGGTTTATTCCGGCTCTATTCGGGGCGTTAGTTGCATCGCTTTTGTTTGGCCTGGCTAAGCATTGGTTTGCGTTTTACATCATTGAGTTCGCGACCTACGAGCGAGTCTATGAATCACTGGCGTTGGTGCCGATATTCCTGATCTGGCTGTATGTTTCATGGTCAATAGTCCTATTTGGGGCCGAGATCTCGTACCAGGCTCAACACCTACCGCGCAGTAGCAAGCTCTGGACTCGATCGCTAATGTCGATCGGCGATGGCTCAATGCTGCTAGCTGTGCAAAGCTTAATTATTGTTGGTAAAGCTTTTTCTACGGGGCAGAAGATTCCCAACGAGCTTGAGATCGCTGAGGCGCTCGGATGCAGCTCCCTTGTGCTCAAGTCTAGCCTCGATTCTCTTGAGAGAGCAGGCATTATTATGCGGGGAGATTCGCGAGATATGCCGCTTCTGCTGATGAAGTCTCCGCAATCTATCTCGGTGGCCGAGATCCGCGAGGCGGTCTTTAAGAGACGCGAGGCGATGTTTCTCGGCAGAGAGATTGCGCGCATGTATAATTGTTTTAAGGGGGGAGCTCAGCCGGCTTCTGTTTCCCTGCAAGATTTATTAATGGAAGATCAAGGAGCAACGAGTGGCGATTAGGCAACATCAACTAAGTAACGGAATGTGTGTGATTATTGAAGAAATGGATCATGTAGAGTCCGCTTCTTACGACCTGTTGATTCCTGGTGGCATAATCTGTGATGAGCAAACTTCTGTAGGAGCTAGTATCGTTTTGGGTGAACTGCTCGGCAAAGGAGCTGGCGAGTTTGATTCAAGAGGGCTCTCTGAAGCATTTGATAGTGCCGGGATACGACATGGGGAAGGGGTCGGAATGGATCGGTTCACCCTGGGTGGATCTCTGGTAGCCAATAAGATTGACCGAGCTTTAGAACTGGTAGTTTCGATGGTACGAGCGCCGCATCTACCAGAAGATGATATAGAGCCAATTCAGAGTGTCCTGCTGCAAGATCTTGAGGCGCTGAAAGATAGCCCTGCCCGCCGTTCGATGGTTGAGTTGGCTAAGCGCTTTTATCCAGAGCCTTACAATCGCTCAGCTTTGGGCGAGGTAGATGGAATAAAAGCCTCTAGTAAAGCGCTAATCGAGCGGATTCACGCCTCGCGGTTTCGTCCAGATGGCGCAGTGCTTTCGATTGCGGGCAAGGTTGCTGCCGGAGATGTATTCGCCGTCGTCGAGGAGCTGTTCGGGTCGTGGCAAGGCAAGGGATCTGCATTACCTGAATTCGGTTTGCAACCACAGCCAGATTACTTTCATATATTGGAGCAATCAGCCCAGTCACAGATAGTTCTGGCGGCGCCATCGGTAAGCTTTGCTGATGACCTCTATTATGAGGCAAAACTTGTCGCTAGTGTCTTGGGAGCATCGATGTTCGGTAGGCTATTCGTCGAGCTTCGTGAAAAACGTGGCCTGTGTTATTCGGTCTATGCTCGCCACACGTCAACAAGCCACTACGGAACGATGTCCGCATATGTGGGTACAACACCTGAGCGTGCTCAGGAGAGCATGGATGTCCTGCTGGCCGAGCTGAATCGTTTGCCTGGTTCAATTACACGGGAGGAGCTGGAACGCTCACGAACCAATCTCAAGGCCAGCTTAATTATGGGGGAGGAGTCTCCAGCATCGCGTGCTGGTTCTAATGCTAGTGATTGGTGGCTTCTTGGGCGGGTACGAGGTTTGCCAGAGATTCAGGCAGGAATAGATGCAGTTTCGCTTGAATCAATTGAGGAGTTCTTGCGGCAGTTTCCATTTGCGCCGTGCTCTGTTCTTACGCTTGGTAGCACAGCGCTTAGTGTACCGCCTACAGCAGTAGGTCACGGCGCCTAACTGATACTCAAGGAGCTATTATGAAGAGCGTTTACAAAAGGACCAACTTAAAGAACGGACTAACGATTATTGGAGAGATGAATCGATCTAATGTGAGCACAGCGATCGGATTCTTTGTGAAGACAGGCGCACGCGACGAGACCACTAATGAATCGGGCGTTTCACATTTCCTGGAACACATGATGTTTAAAGGCACGGCGAGTCGCAGCGCGCTAGATATCAATTTCGCGCTTGGTAATCTTGGTGCGCAGGCAAATGCCTTTACTTCTGAGGAGAATACGGTTTATTACGCTGCGGTTATTCCGGAGCGTTTTACTGAAATGCAGGAGTTGTTGAGCGATATGGTGCGCCCTGCGCTTGATCCAAATGAATTTGACACCGAAAAAAAGGTAATCCTAGAGGAGATAGCTCTTTATCAAGACCGACCACATTTTTTCCTTTTTGAGAGCGCATTTAAGGATTACTTTAGCACGCACCCTGCAGGAAATTCGGTCTTGGGGAGCCATGATTCCGTGTCGGCACTTACTCACGAACAGATGCGAGATTATTTTAATCGGCGCTACTCTCCATCAAATATTGTGTTAGCAGCTACTGGTAACTTTGATTGGGATTCGTTTGTTACCGACGCTGAAAGATACTGCGGAGCTTGGCGTGGAGATTATGTACCGCGAACGTGTACGCGCTACAGAGGCGCCTCAAAGAGGCGGATTTTTACTAAATCGAACCTTAATCAAGCACACGCAGTGCTGATTGCTGAAGGAACAAGTGCTCAAGATGATGAGCGCTATCCGATGGCGCTGCTGGCCACTATGCTTGGAGACTCAAGTGGCTCACGTATGTACTGGGAGCTCATTCACACAGGGCTTGCAGAGAGTGCTGGGGTTGATAGCGATGAGCGCGATGGTACTGGGTGTTTTTCAGCCCACGTGAGCACAACCCCGGACAGATTGGAGCAAGTTCTTGAGATTGCCAAGCGTATTTTGTCGACACCCATGGACTTTACAGAGCATGATCTCGACCGAGCCAAGGCAAAGGTAATATCACGTATCGTGCTCGATGGTGAGCTGCCGATGGGTCGGCTCATGGCACTTGGATTGGAGTGGATATACCGCCAGGAAAGCACACCTCTGTCGGCAATAATCGAACGTCTTAGGGAGGTATCTCGAGCTGAGATTGAGGCTGCTCTTGACAGGTTTACACTCTCAGCGTGGTCGGAGTACTCACTCCTGCCCGGCTAAGGGCAATTTTATTTAGATGACAATTAAGCAGCTATAGCTTTGCGTTGGCGTGGTCAGATGCCGTCTTTAGCTTGATAGAGTTAGTCGTTGTGCGCGTATGATCCCAAATTCGGTACTTGCGGGCCCGAAAACGGCGCATCTGGCTAAAATCACTGCGGCTTTTGAATTTTAGGTACTCACTCTGACGGTGCCAATTTGCGCCTCTGAAAAGTTCAAAATCCTTGGTGCTTTTAGCCACCTGCACCATTTTCATTCTCTTTAACTGCCGAATTAAGGATGATCCCAAATTCGGCAGTTGCGGGTCTGCAAATGGCGCATTTGACTAAATCACTTTGTCTTTTAAATTTATCCTAAAAACGTCTGGGATTGCATGCCTACCTGGGAGAGCTTAGCTAGCTAGTCCTCCTCGTCCTCGTCGTCGTCATCATCATCATCATCATCATCATCATCATCTTCTTCTTCTTCTTCTTCATCGTAATCGTAATCGTCTTCTTCGAGATCGATATCTTCATCTTCTTCTGACTGGCTCTCTTCCTCGTCCTCCTCGGTCTCTTCTGAAAAGACCTCGGGAGCTACCTCCTCAAGTGCTCCAGTAAGGGCCGAGATAATCGATGCCAGATCCTCAGGTGCGCAATCTTCGTTCTCAATAACGGACTCAACAGCTGCGCGAACTTCGGTCACAAGAGCGTCTTCTAGGTCGTTAGTCTCTTCGTCTTCCTCTGTGGTCTCGTCGTCGTCCGACTCAGCGCCGTACTCCGACTCAAGATGCTCCTGCAACTCCGCGAATCCCTCAACGAGTTGTGTAAGCGCTTCTACGATCTTCTCTGCTGCTTTAGTGCTCATAGTAACTATCCAAAAAATCCCTCTAAAACTGTATTGTGAGAGTGCTAAAATTCTTAATTTGGTAGAATGCTAAAACCGTTTTAGGGGTGAAATCAAGAGGTAACTCGCATAACATATTGTGGCGGCGCTTATTGACATGTCGATGGTTTGTTCTTCTTTAACTACTTAGCACGTGCATCGACTGTAGCGTTAGCCGCTATTAAGGGGCGGCTTTGCGGAGCAAAGTGGGGTGGAAACATTAACTACTCACCCAAAATACTGCATCCCCAATCAGGGGATGACAAGAAAGAATTGACAACGAAGTTTAAAACCGGTGAGTAGTTACGTTCTTCTTTCAGTAACTGCTCAGATATTTCCACCCAGCTTTAAGGGGCAAAGCCGACCTTTAATAGGCGCTTACGTTATGGTTACTCCATTTGCAGAGTAGGTGCTTTTTATGTTTTTCGAGACCTCGTCAGAGGTTATACTGCCGAGGGGTGCCAGATAAATTGATTTGCACGAGCGTAGGAGATGTGATGATGGATAAGAGTTTTTTCGGGAAAGCTTCCCAGTGTGGTTGTGGGTTTTTAATTTGTCTGCTCGCGGCTGGCTGCGCGTTAACAGATAGGACACGCCCAAGCGGTGATTCCAATCTAGTCAATGAGCGCGGAGTCGTTGCTCCGTCTTTAACGGCCAATGTTATGGACTCGGGGGCACTAGCCGCAGTTAATTCGATAGCGATTGCTCGACCTGCGTTTGTAGATGCGGAAGCGCAAGGAGGCCTCTCCGCTGACGATGTGAGCACGGTTATAGAGCGCATCGCTAGAGAGAAGATGACCCTCAAGGTAGTCGCGGCCCCGCGAGGCGCAAAAGTCAAGGCAGGGGGGGAGCTTACCACCCAAGCGGATGCGGTCTTACGGACAGAGATTTTGCGATTTGACAAGCGGCAGGGATCCGCTTTTGGAGGCGAACCAGCGACAGTTTCATTTAGGATGAATCTGGAGTCACGCGCTAAGGGCAAGCCTATGTGGAGCGCTCAGTATTTCCTCAGACAGGAGGCCGTCAGTGAAAACCTCTTGCGGTTGAGCGAGAGAGTAGGTTCTGCCGGCCTCGGCGCTGGTTGGAAGAGCGCGCATGAGGTTTTTGAACGTGGAGTTGCTGCAGCGTTGGCGGATCTTAATTCTAAACGCGAGGCGCAGTTTCTTGCTAAAGGCCTTGCTAGTCCGTATTTGTCACGAAGCTCGCAGCGCTCGCCGTGAAAAATGCGCGGAAAAAGTCCATATATGGTCTCATTCTTTATCGACTACAGTTTCTGTAGGCCCCAAATTCCTCCGCTGCGCTTCGGAATTTGCAAGTGCTTCCTTGCACTTGCTCGCCCGCATATTGCACTTTCGCGCAATATTCGGGCTAATCAGATCTGGGACAAGGTGAGGAAAACAATGTTAGGAAACTTAAAAATTACCACTGTGTGATTGGTCAATCTCCTGCTATTCTGATTACGATTGTGGATTCGCCGAGGCAAGCAAGGGATGCTGGCCTGGGTTCGCGCACTATCAAGGAACCTGCCACAGCGTTACCCGCTTAAATATTTACATGCATACCTCCGAAACAGATGGTCTGAGATTGAGGAAGAGAGAGTAGTAAGATGTCAGCCGTGCAAAAGCGTCGCCCCGTATCCCGAGGTAAGAGTCAGAAGTCGCCTAATCTAGAGGGTATCCGGGGTAAGACCGCATTGCGACCACGGGAGTGGGTACGCGACACTTTTTCGGTATTGATGTTTGGGTTCGGGGTTTTTTTATTTCTGAGTGTCGGCTCTCACGCATTTGATCTCTTGAATGACACACCCATAGAGCAAGTTCGTAATCTGATGGGGAATGCGGGCCATGGAGTAGCGAGTGTTGCTTTTGGCCTTCTAGGGGTATCTGCGATTGTGCCAATCAGCGCATTGTTGTGGCGCGCCGTTTTTAGGCTGGGAGGTGCTAGCGGCTCACCGAAGTTATATCCACCCATAGCGGTGGTTGCGGCAGTCTCAATGTTGGTTGTAGCGCTTGCTACAGGGTTGGCTATCTGCACGACTCCGACTATTAGCGGCTCTGCTGGTACGATATCACTGGCATTTTTTGGTCGCTGGCTCGGAGTGGGAGGAGTTGGGATCGCTATGGGGCTTGTGGCTTTGGTAAGTGGCGCCGTTCTATTGCAGCAGTCTATTGGTGATGTAGCCCAGTTTCTGAGAATTGTGGCGCAGAAAGCGATATGGCTAGCGAGCGTACGACTGCCTATCCTTGGATTTCGAGCAATTTTAATAGTTGTGGGCATGCTATATGCAGTGGGTCAGCGAACGCTGGTGGCAGTATCGCGACTATTTGTCTTGAGGGCTCCAGTTGATGAACTTCAGGCGGCTGCAGTAAAGCGCAAGTCACGTATCAAAAGACCCGAGGGTGTTGGGTCGCTGGGCTCATTCATCCTCGGAGAGATGCACAAATCGGCCGATAGGGCTGCGGTAGAAGAGGTTGCACAGACAGTAGCCGACCGATCAGACCCGATTATTGTAAAACCTAAGGTTCGAGATTTCGCCGAGGTAAAAACTTTGCGAGCAGTCGCGTCTTCAAAGGGCAATCAGGAAGTTGAGCCTACCGCTGATGCGGTGCCGCAATTCGATGGGTATGAACCCCCTGATATTGCGCTGCTGGATCGAGAGGACTCTCAACAGCTCGGCGAAGATGATGATGAGCTGAGACAAAAAGCTGAGCAGATAGAGCTCAAACTCCGTGACTTTAACATTGCTGGTCGCGTTACACAGGTGCACCCTGGCCCAGTTATCACGCTATTTGAGTTTGAGCCAGCAGCTGGGGTAAAGGTTGGACGCATAGCTGCTTTACAGGATGATCTAGCTATGAGCCTTAAGGCGAGTAGTATCCGAATCATCGCGCCACTTCCGAAGCGTGGAACGGTTGGTATTGAGGTTCCAAACAAGCACCGCGCTGTGGTGAGGCTCCGCGACTGCCTTGAGAGCCAGGCATTCGCCTCAGCAGAGTCTATTTTGAGCGTACCTCTCGGTAAGGATACTTATGGAGATTCTGTAGTTGTTGATATCGCTTCAATGCCCCACTTGCTGATGGCTGGAGCTACAGGGACTGGAAAATCAGTTAGCATTAACGCACTCCTACTTAGCCTTCTCTATAGAGCTCATCCTGCGGAATTGGGGCTTATCTTGATCGATCCCAAGGTGCTTGAATTAAGTATTTACGAGGGTATCCCACACCTACGTGTTCCGGTTGTGACCGACCCGCGTCAAGCAAAGGGCGTTTTGAGTTGGGCGGTAAAGGAGATGGATCGACGCTATCGCTATATGCAGAAGTTCGGCGTTCGTAATATTGATGGCTACAATCGAGTCGTAGCTGGGAAGCCCCCAGTCGATGCAGGTGAGCCGCCGATAAGCTCAAACGCTATACAGATGCAGATGTTCACCGATAAATCTTCTGAGCCTCAAACTCAGGAAATAGAGAGCGAAAAGATTATTGTCGAATCTGTTGCGCCAGAGCAGCTCAAACCGCTGCCCAAACTGGTGATTGTCATCGACGAATTGGCCGATCTAATGCTTAGCGTAGGTCGTGAAATTGAAGAGTTGATTACTCGCCTGGCGCAAAAGGCTCGTGCGGCGGGAATTCACCTAATTGTGGCCACGCAGAGGCCCTCTGTTGATGTAATTACCGGCCTGATTAAGGCTAATTTCCCGGCGCGGCTCTCTTTTCGCGTGTCAAGTCGGATTGATTCTAGAACCATTCTAGATTCGATGGGGGCGGAAAAGTTGCTAGGAAAGGGAGATATGTTGTTTATGCTACCGGGTGCTGTGCCGCTTAAGCGTGTACACGGAGCGTTTGTGTCGGATGCTGAGGTTCAAAAGGTGGTTGGAGCTTTGAAGGGAAACTGTGCGCCACAATATGACGAAGCTATACTGGCGGCGTGTGATAAGGCGATGAGTGAGAGTAGTGGGGATGACTCCGGACGCTCTGGCGAGTATGGCGATAGTGGAGAGGAAGATCTAGATCCTTTTTATGACAAGGCTGTGGAGCTGGTGATTGAGAAGGGACAAGCCTCAACATCGATGATTCAGCGCACTTTTCGGATAGGATACAACCGGGCCGCGAGAATCATTGAGATGATGGAACGGGAGGGGGTCGTTGGCAAGATGGATGGTGTTAGGCCGCGTGAAGTAATAGTCCCAGCTAGATCGATGGAGTCCTAACGGTTCAATTGCT
>CAZZLV010000046.1:0-12307 GCA_964655155.1 uncultured Bdellovibrionales bacterium | reverse complement strand
GGCAAAAGCCTTGCCAGTTTTACTGGCACGGACTTTTGCAAATCACTATGGGGTCAGAAAAGTAATTTTTGTCGCTTGACCTAGCCCGTATTTTTCACGAAGCTCGCTGCGCTCGCCGAGAAAAATATGAATTAGCTAATATATGATCTACCAAGCACGACTTTCCTGCACCATAGACGGACGCGACACACGCTCACATGCGCGTGCTTTAACACTGCATACCATGCACGGCTCAGTTGAGACGCCGATCTTTATGCCGGTAGCGACGTTAGGGGCACTGCGGCATGTAGACCTAGAATTTGCTGAGAACCAAGACTTTGGAATCCTTTTAGCAAATACTTATCACTTAATGATTAGGCCTGGGCAGAAACATTTTAGCTCTTCCGGTGGTCTGCATAAATTCATGCGCTGGCCACGCTCACTTCTTACCGACTCTGGCGGATTTCAGCTCTTTTCACTGAGCAAACAGATCCGAGTAAAGGAAGCTGGCGCAACCTTTCGAAGCTACACGGATGGCCAGCATATGGTTCTCTCACCTGAAAGTAGTATCGCCATGCAACGCGATCTTGGAAGTGACATTATGATGGCGCTTGATCATTGCTTACCATCGACAGCATCAAAATCTGATCTGCGTTTAGCTCTAGAGCTAACTACTCGTTGGGCAGCGCGCTCACTAGCGGCGCGTGGAGATTCGCCACAAGCACTCTTTGGAATAGTACAGGGTGGCTGCCACAAAGACTTACGCGAGGAGAGTGCAAGACAGATTACCTCACTACCGTTTGATGGCTTTGCTCTTGGAGGACTTGCCGTGGGAGAATCTACCGAGCAACGCGAAGATACGATAGAACATGCAGCGCAATTACTCCCCGATCACAAACCACGCTATGTAATGGGAATCGGCACTCCGATCGACCTTCTTGAAGCAGTCCGTAGAGGGGCCGATATGTTTGACTGTATCATGCCAACAGCCCTGGCTGGTCAAGGCGTTGGATTCACTCCACATGGAAAAGTCGACCTGCGGCGGGGTGTCTATAAGCGTATTGAGGCGCCACTGGACCGTTCGTGTCACTGTAGTACCTGCCGTCGTTTCTCGCGGGCTTACCTGCATCACCTGGTTAAGTCAAAGGAGCCGATAGCCTGGCAGCACATAAGTATTCACAACCTAACCTTCTACAGAGATCTGATGCGCCGCATGCGAGCAGCTATCATGACTAACTCATTTCTTGATCTCTATGTCCGCGAAGCTACTGGAATCGCTGCCATTGACCTTGAATTTCCATCTTTAACCCTAAATTCGGCAGTTAAGGATCACTAAGACGGTGCAGGTGGCCAAAAGCACTAAGGATTTTGAATTTTTCCTAAGGCTTGAACCCTGGCACCGTCAGGGTGAGCACCGAAAATTCAAAAGCCGCGGTGATTTTAGCCAGATGTGCCGTTTTCGATCCCGCAACTGCCGAATTGAGGTTTAACCTAAAAACGGCAGTTGCGGGCCTGAAAATGGCGCATCTGCTCTAAATCACTTTGTATTTTGAGCACCTGCGCCATTTTGGCTCACATTAACTGACTCTTTTTAGTACGATCTCTACCAAGCCAAAGACCCGGCTGTCTGATACTCTGTCACTCGGGTCTCGAAGAAGTTTTTCTCTTTGCCGAGATCGATCGTCTCACTCATCCAAGGAAACGGATTCTTTGAGCCGTACTGAGTCTTAAGGCCAATTCGCTCAAGACGACGATCGGCGATATACTGCACATAATCCCTGAACATCGGCGCAGTAAGCCCCAAAATTCCACGCGGCAAACAATCTACAGCATACTGGTACTCAAGCTCTACCGCCTGCTTAATCTTGTTAGTGATGTGCTCCTGAAACTCCGGCGACCATAGCTCTGGATTCTCCGCTTTGATGCTGTTGATCAGGTCGATACCGAAATTTAAGTGTATCGTCTCATCGCGCAAGATGTACTGAAACTGCTCTCCAACGCCCGTCATCTTGTTCTGTCTATGAAATGAGAGGATCATTACAAAACCGCTGTAGAAGAATATCCCCTCCATGATCACATAAAAGCCGATCAAATTCTCAAGAAACTTCTGCGCACCTTCCCTGGTTGAAGTTGTAAAGTCTGACCGCAGCACGTCCTCAGTTAGCTGCATCTCAAACTTATCTTTCTCATGAATTGAGTTCACCTCATTATACATATTGAATACCTCGCCCTGATCAAGGGCGAGCGATTCAACGATATAGTGAAATGTGTGGGTGTGTACGGCCTCTTCAAAAGCTTGTCGCAAGAGGTACTGCCGGCACTCAGGATTGGTGACATGCTTAAAGATAGCCAGGGTAATGTTGTTACCAACTAGACTCTCTGCGGTGCTAAAGAAACCCAGATTGCGGAGAATCACGCGGCGCTCGTCTGCGCTTAATCGATCCGATTTCCAGAGCTCAATGTCTTTTCCCATCGGAACTTCAGTGGGCAGCCAGTTATTAGCACAGCCATTGAGGTAGTGCTCCCAGGCCCACTTATACTTAAGTGGCATCAGTTGATTCACATCTACCTTTGCACAGTTGATGAGGCGTTTCTCTGAGGCGTTAATACGCTTAATAGAATCGCTATCGCCTGTATTACCGCTACCGCTTGAGCTTCCTGCATCATCAAAGTTTAACATCTTAGACTCCTCTTAATTAACTATACACTAATTAACCTTGCTATATCCGACTATGCTAACGTCACTTAAAACCCTCTCTACTGACAGCTCTCACAGTCGCCATCAAGTCCGCACACCTTTGGCACAGATGGCTTTGTAGGCTCTGCCGCAGTGACGGTTGCAGCCGTTACCTCTGCAACTGGTTTACGCTCTACCACCACCTCGGCTGAGGCAGATTTGTTCTTCATCCAGCGTGGTTGCAACCCGCGCTTGTTGATATCGGTCGTTGACTTCTCTATCTGTGTTGCTCCTAGTGAGCGCAAATAATAGGTTGTCTTTAACCCTTTCCTCCAAGCACTCATGTACATATCGTGGAGCTTTTTACCACTCGGCTCGGCGATATAGAGGTTAAGTGATTGGCCCATATCGATCCATTTCTGGCGTCGGCTACCACACTCAATTAACCACTCTGGCTCAATCTCGAATGCAGTCAGGTATACCTGCTTGAGCTCGTCGGGGATGCGCTCGATCTCCTGAATAGAGCCATCGAAGTACTTGAGATCATCGATCATATCCTCATCCCAGATCGACAGCCTCTTTAGTTCATCAACCAGAAATTCGTTATGCACAATAAACTCTCCCGAGAGATTTGACTTCGCATAGAGATGTTTATAGTTGGGCTCAATCGATTGGCTCACCCCAGTGATGTTTGAGATCGTTGCCGTTGGCGCAATCGCCATGGTATTGCTGTTACGCATACCATGCTTTTTCACGGCATCGCGCACTCTGCTCCAATCGAGGGTCATTGCGGTATCTACATCAACGTTGTCTTGACCACGCTCTGATACCAACATCGCCACGGTATCGATCGGCAGCAGGCCTCGATCCCACTTTGATCCCTTGTAAGTCGAATATGTGCCCTTCTCTGCTGCCAGCTCAGTTGAGGCTAAAATCGCATAGTACGATATAGCTTCCATGCTGAGATCAGCGAACCTAACAGCCTCAGGACTGGCGTAGCTAATCCTTTGTGCGTACAAGGCGTCCTGAAACCCCATTATACCCAACCCTATCGGTCTGTGCTTTAAGTTGGAATTTCTAGCTTCTGCTGTTGGATAGAAGTTTATATCTATCACGTTGTCCAACATACGCACCGCTGTTCGTACTGTGCTGCCGAGCAGATCGATATCGAGCCCATTCTTTCCAATGTGCCTTACCAAGTTTACCGAACCCAAGTTACATACTGCTGTCTCATCTGCAGATGTATTCAACAGGATCTCTGTGCACAGGTTTGAACTGTGAACAACTCCGACGTGGTCTTGAGGCGATCTTAGATTGGAAGGATCCTTAAAGGTGATCCATGGATGCCCAGTTTCAAAAACCATGCTGAGCATCTTACGCCAGATGGTCACCGCCTCAATTCGCTTAAAAAGCTTAATCTCGCCACGCTCAGCCTTCTGCTCATACTCGACATATCGTGCATCAAACTTCTTTCCGTATAAGTCATGAAGATCAGGAACATCGCTTGGGCTAAAAAGAGTCCACATTCCGTTCTGAGCAACTCGCTTCATAAACAGATCCGGGATCCAGTTTGCTGTATTCATGTCGTGTGTACGGCGCCGCTCATCACCTGTATTTTTGCGCAGCTCTAGAAAGTCCTCGATGTCCAGGTGCCAGGTCTCAAGGTAAGCACACATCGCTCCCTTGCGCTTTCCTCCCTGATTGACCGCAACAGCTGTGTCGTTTGCGACCTTGAGGAACGGAATTACTCCTTGGCTTCGGCCATTAGTCCCCTTAATGCGAGCTCCTGTTGCCCGCACGTTGGTCCAATCGTTGCCTAGTCCGCCGGCCCACTTAGAGAGCTGAGCATCATCAGCTACACACTTAAAGATGTGTTGCAGGTCATCCATAACGGTTGTCAGATAACATGAGCTGAGCTGCGGATGGAGCGTTCCGGCGTTAAACAAGGTCGGAGTACTCGAGGTAAAGAGGAACTTAGAGAGCACATCATAAAATTCTATCGCTCGTTCGTTCCTCTTATCCCCTTCGTTAACGCTTAGACCCATCGCCACTCGCATCCAAAAGATCTGCGGGGTCTCAAGACGCACATCCTCGTGGTGGATAAGGTAACGATCGTAGAGGGTCTGGAGTCCTAAGTACTGAAACTGCAGATCACGCTCTAGCTTTAAAGCTTTAGAGAGCCGGTCGAGATCAAACTCTAGAAGTTTTGGATCCATGCGCTCGACCGAAACAGCTCTCTTCAGGCATGCCTTGAAGTAGTCCTGATGCGCTTTCTCAAGGCCTTTGCTGTGCGCATCAACCTGCATCGTCTCACGATAAATAATATCAAGCAGCAAGCGAGCTGCGACCAGAGAGTAGGCTGGATCCTTCTCAATTTTAGAGCGCGCGGCCATGATGTTGGCCTGGTCGATCTCTTCGGTCTTAATCCCTTCGTAGAAATTCTTGATCGATTCTTGAAGGATCTCCTCACTTGATACGAGCGCCTCAAGGCCGCTACATGCGTGCTGAATTCGTGCCCTTAACTGCCCCTCGGTCACTGATGCTTTTGTTCCATCTGCTGCCGTTGCTGTGAAGGTTTGGCCCGGCGCCACTGGGGCTGGCATCTCTTGCTCTTCAACATTAGCTGCCGCTGGTTGATCGGCCTCCAATAATCGTTGTGCTGCTCGCTGTGCGCGGTAGATAATAAAATCCTTAGCAACTTGGTAGTAGCCCTCCGCCATCATCTGACGCTCTACCTCATCCTGGATAAGCTCAACATGGAGCGTAGTTCCCTCTCGCGACATCTGCGCTGCACGAGCAACTATCTTGTTGGTGAGAAGGTTTACCGAGTCAATAACATCCTGGGGAGTTGGCCCCTCAATCTTCATCGAAGCTCTAAATGCCCGCTCGATAGCCGAGGCTATCTTCATTGGGTTAAAACGGACTACTGTTGTTCCATCACGGCGAGTGATCTTGAGGCTGCGCGGGGAGTCATCCCGAGCAGCTTTATGCTCATCACGGTAGATAATGTAGTTCCTGGCTACGTCGTAAAGCTCAGACTGCATAAGCTTAACTTCAACTGTATCCTGAATACCTTCCACCGTTACGCAGGCCCCTTTGGCGGCTTCAACAGCAACAGCCTCTACAACATCCTGAGTTACCTGCTGCGCCAGACTGTAAAGGTTCTGGGGTAACGGTGCGCTCGGAGCTATTGCGTGTGTTGCCCGCAGAGCTAGCTCAATAGCCCTAAAGATCCGCGAGCGGCGGAAAGGCACTAGCTGCCCGTTTCTCTTAACTACCGTAAAATTCTCTAGATTGGCCGCCGTTATGGTATCAGTCCCTGCCTTTGCCAGGATTGCATTGAGTTGTGCCGTATTGCCCACCTGAACATCACCTGCTGCTACCGCCATAGTTTATACTCCTACTTCCTATGGGGACTTACCTCGCCCCATTAATTAAAACGCCATCTTGCGGCAAAGAGGTGCCGACCGCTCATCTCTGAGCGCATTCTTCAAACCACCCCTGCACTTCCTCATGTATGATTGTTTTAAAAGTGACCTAACTACTACATGTAGTAGTCACTAAACGAACCAGCTACAATATATATGTACGGTTAAGGGTCGAAGGTTGTCCATACGAAAATGAACATAGTCCTTTAAAAAAAAAATTTCGCCCGCTAAGAGCCATTAAGCATTGAAGTTTTCATAATGAAACTCCTTTTTACTAACAACAAGATCACTGCTTTTTGGCCACTTGGCAACCACGAGCTATCTCAACCAAATGAAATCTCTGGGTTTTAATCTAAAATCAAGGCCATCCTGCTACACACCACCAGAACAGTATAAAGCAGTTTTATTTTAGAGGGTCTTGGCATAGACCTCCTATTGTGCACGCTCCGCTCTAGGAGTGATTTTCTTCAAAAACCACTTGCCACAGCTCGCGTCTCCCAGAACGTTTTGGCTCTACAGCGTTTTTCAACCTAACCCGTATTTCTCACGGCGAGCGCAGCGAGCTTCGTGAAAAATACGGACTAGCAACTCTGAGCGCTTTTGAATCCGTAGTGCTCAAGATACCACTCAATACTGTGGCCAATCTGAAGACCCGACCCCTCTTGGGCACATGAAATGTACTCAATTATTTCGCGCACTGGAGCGCGCTCCTGGCGACTTTCTAACCAGCGATACACCACTAAGATCTCAGAGATCCACTGTGCAAGTGAAACACCGCTCTGCTCTGCGCGACTCACTAGCTCGCCGAGAACTGCCGATCCCTGAGGTGAATTTTTGCATTCGCGGTATGCATAACGTACTAGCGCCTCAACATCAGCTGCTGCAAGCTCTGCACACGCTCGCAGATGTGCATCACTGAGCTGCGTCAACGAAAATATAGTTGAAAGAACGTTTAGGCTTCCTGTCACAATACTCTGTCAGACTAATAGCCAAGATTGGGCGCTAACCATCGCTCCGCTTCCTCGATCGACATTCCTTTGCGCTTGGCATAGTCCATCACCTGGTCGCGATCGATTCGCCCTACATTAAAATACTTCGTATCTGGATGCGCAAAATAGTATCCAGATACGCTACTGGCTGGATACATGGCAAAGTTTTCAGTTAATGAGAGGCCGATTAATTCTTGTACATTAAGCAGTGACCAAAGCTTAGCCTTCTCTGTGTGATCAGGACAGGCTGGATAACCGGGAGCTGGTCGGATACCTCGGTACTCTTCGTTAATAATCGCCTCGAGAGTTAACTGTTCCTCTTTGCCGTATCCCCACAAGGCTCGCACTTCGCGATGAATGTATTCCGCAAGCGCTTCTGCAAAGCGATCTCCTATAGCTTTAACCATTATTGATTGGTAATCATCTCCACGCTGCTCAAATTCACCGGCCAACGCCTCTACACCGTGACATACCACTGCGAACGCGCCGATGTAATCGGTAAGATTTAACTCCTTTGGTGCTATAAAATCTGCCAGGCACATGTTAGGCAACCCCTGGCGTTCACGCTGCTGCCTAAGGAAACAGAGTCGCTCGCGCTCATGCTGACAAGCTTCGTCGCTAAACAGCACAACATCATCGCTATCCCCTCGTGCAGGGAAAAATCCAACCACTGCTTCCAATCTAAAGCGCTGCTCTTTTATTATCTGCTCAATCAGCAAATTGGCTTCACGAAATATCTCTCGTGCCTGCTCGCCGCACGATTTGTTGCTCAAAATGCTCGGATACGAGCCTTTGAGCTCCCAGCTCCAGAACAGCGGTGACCAATCAAATAACGCGAGCACCTGTGAAGGATCGACATCACGAAATGTGTGGTTCCCAAGTACCGCGGGTCGCTCAATCACTCCTTTGCGGTACTGAATTCGGTTGGCTCGCGCCACCTCAATAGCCACACACCTTTGATCCTCTCGACCTGCCGCGAATACACGTCGCTGCTCCTCTTGGCTAGCCTTGATGGTGCGCACATAATCGTCGCGGCGCTCATCGCTAATTAGATTTGTGCATACCTCTACAGCCAGGGACGCATCAGCAACATGCACTACAGCTCCTGAGTAGTGCGGCGCTAGCTTAATCGCTGTATGTGCGCGCGATGTAGTTGCCCCACCAATTAGCACCGGAGTTTGCACTCCTTCGCGCTCAAACTCCTGCAGATTGCTCGCCATCTCCTCAAGCGACGGGGTAATCAGACCACTCATGCCGATCAGATCTGCCTTATGCTCGCGGGCCGCCTTTAGAATCTCGGTGCACTGCACCATGACACCGAGGTCGATGACCTTATAACCGTTACAAGCTAGCACAACACCTACAATATTCTTGCCAATATCGTGCACATCCCCTTTCACAGTAGCTATAACGAATGTCTTTTGCTGCTCAGTGCCTCCGAACGCAGCCTGATCAGCCTCCATAAAGGGCTCAAGGTATGCGACGGCCCTTTTCATAACTCTGGCGCTCTTTACCACTTGAGGTAGAAACATCTTTCCTGCACCAAAAAGGTCGCCTACATGCTTCATTCCATCCATAAGCGGCCCCTCGATGACCGCTAGTGGCTTACCCAAAGCGACCCGCGCCTCCTCGGTATCTGCTTCGATATACTCGACTACACCTTTAACCAGCGCATGCGATATCCGCTCTGCGAGAGGGCGCTGGCGCCACAAGTTGGTTGCGTCACCATCCTTATCTAATGCTCTTCCAGCCTTTGCTCTCTCCCCCTTCGTCTGTTCCTTGCATCGCTCCGCATACTGAATAAGCGCTTCAGTTGCATCCGTACTACGACAAAGAATCACATCCTCGACGCGTGTAAGGAGCTCTGGCTCAATCTCCTCGTACACCTCTAGCATTCCGGCATTAACGATCCCCATGTCGAGTCCGGCCTTGATCGCATGGTAGAGAAACACCGCGTGCATCGCCTCTCGCACCGGATTATTTCCCCGAAATGAAAAGGAAACATTACTAATACCGCCGCTCGTGAGAGATCCGGGACATGTAGCTTTTATTTCGCGTACTGCCTCAATAAAATCAAGAGCATAGGAATTGTGCTCTTCCATACCTGTAGCCACAGTTAGCACATTGGGATCAAAAATAATGTCATGTGGCGCTATCCCCACCTCTTTAGTAAGAATCGCAAATGCTCTTTGGCAGATCCTAACTCTGTCTCGCAGCGTTGCCGCCTGCCCCTGTTCATCAAAAGCCATAACAACCATCGCGGCACCGTAGCGTGCTATGGCTCGCGCCTGATCCTTAAACCTTTCCTCACCCTCTTTAAGACTAATTGAGTTGACGATCGCTTTACCTTGCACACACTGCAAACCAGCTTCAAGGACCGACCACTTTGAGCTGTCGATCATTATAGGAACTCGGGCTATCTCCGGCTCGCTAGCGATTAGGTTCAAGAAGCGCCGCATGCACGCTTCACTATCAAGCAAACCCTCATCAAAGTTGACATCGATAATATTCGCGCCATTTTCGACCTGTTGTCGCGCTACCGACAAAGCTTCCTCAAACTTGTCCTGCTCAATCAGCGCGCGAAACTTTGGAGAGCCGGTAACATTTGTACGCTCTCCAACAAGGACAAAGGGATTATCAGGTGCCATCACAAAAGGCTCTAACCCTGATAGCGCTAGTCGCTTTGCGGCCGGAGGTACCAGATGTGGAACACTATCAGCAACGCGGGCACGAATCGCCTCGATATGTTCCGGTGTGGTGCCACAACATCCTCCAACTATGTTAAGCAGGCGATCGTCAGCTATCTCTCCGAGAGCCCTAGCTGTGTCGCTTGGGGTCTCGTCATAGCCTGTCTCACTAAGCGGATTGGGAAGCCCTGCATTCGGATAACAGCTGATAAAACACTCCGCTACCAATGCTAGTTCACGCAGATAAGGCCGCATCTCGTGCGCTCCTAGTGCACAGTTAATACCAACACTGAGTGGGCGGGCGTGTTGAATTGAATACCAGAAGGCCTTAGCCGTCTGTCCAGATAACGTTCGGCCAGATTGGTCGGTAATAGTTACCGAAATCATCACTGGCAAACGAAATCCAAGCTCATCAAAACAACGCTCCACGGCACTAACCGCTGCCTTGGCATTCAAAGTATCGAAGATCGTTTCAATAAGAAGTATATCCGCGCCTTCATGCGCCAATGCTAGCGCCTGCTCTAAGTAACTCTGCTCGAGTTGTTTGTAGGTAACTGCACGATAGGCAGGATTGTTTACATCAGGAGATAGTGAGGCTGTTCGATTTGTTGGGCCAATGGCCCCAGCGATAAAGAAACGCCGGCCCGGCTGCTCTCGCTGTACCAGGGCTATAGCCTCTTTAGCTACCCTTACTCCTGCTCGATTTAGCTCTGGCGCTAGTGTCTCAAGCTCGTAATCAGCTTGCGCTATAGAAGTTGATGAAAATGTATTTGTTTCTATGATATCGGAGCCAGCTCGGAGATACTTGGCGTGTATCTCTTTGATAATTTCAGGCTTTGTAATAGAAAGCAAATCATTGTTACCCTTAAGCAGCTTAGCGTGGTTGACTAGTGCTGGACCCCTAAAGTCCCCTTCTCCTAAGGCATAACTCTGAATCATCGTACCCATGCCTCCATCGAGGATCACGTGGCGCTGCCGCAAGAGGTCGGTTAATTCTGCCTGAATAAGGGTTCTGCTCATAAAGTACTAAGCAAGGTTAGCAGATGAGATCCCTGTCATCAATGTAACGAAGTCGATCTCTTACCGCCCCCCTTGATCGGCCAGACGATAGATCGGATCGTATCCCCTATGAGATACTCTAAACCTAATAGTACTCAGACCGTTATCGTCTCGGCCCTTCTTGGCGCTGCAGTGGTGTTTGCTGCGTTTTTTTTGACCACATACTACCAGGCACCCTCCACACCGGCGGCATCTGCACGCCGAGTAGACAAACGTGGCGCACTGGGTGCCGATGAAGTTTCCATGATCAATCTCTTTGAGTCAGCGCAAGCCTCTGTAGTTTATATTACAAGCCTCTCTGTAGAGCGCGACTTTATCAGTATGAACGAATTTGAGATCCCTCAGGGCGCTGGCTCAGGTTTTGTCTGGGATACTCGGGGTTACATAGTAACTAATTTTCACCTGATCCAGAGCGCACAAGCCGCGCGAGTCACCCTCTCTGATCAGTCGATACACCAGGCAAGTCTGGTTGGGGCTGAGCCCGATAAGGATATAGCTGTTCTAAAGATTGATTCTAAGGACGTAAAACTATCTCCGATACCGATCGGCACATCAAAGGATCTCCGTGTCGGCCAGAAGGTTCACGCCATCGGTAATCCTTTTGGTTTTGATCACACCCTGACAACAGGGATCATCAGCGGTCTTGGACGTGAGATTAAATCTGTTACCGAGCGACCGATTCAGGGAGTAATCCAGACAGACGCAGCGATCAATCCGGGCAATTCCGGCGGGCCACTACTTGATAGCGGCGGGCGCCTAATCGGTATGAACACCGCTATCATTAGCCCATCAGGTGCCTACTCCGGTATAGGCTTCGCTGTGCCAGTAGATACTATCAATCGTATCGTTCCGCAGCTAATTCGGAGCGGTAAGGTCAAAAAGCCCGGGCTCGGAATCCGCGTTATCGAGAGCGATATGACGAGACGCAATGGCATTATTGGAGCGATCGTGGCGAATGTTTTACCGGGCTCTCCTGCCGAAAAGATCGGCGTTGAGGGGATTCACCGTACACCCACAGGCGCTATCGAGCTAGGCGATGTTATTACCGCTATCGACAACCAGGTTGTAGAAGATGGCAATGATCTCCTACGTGTTCTAGATGATAAATCACCGGGAGATAAAGTTAAGCTACAGATTAATCGCCGGGGCCAGCTTCGGGAGGCTTCCGTAAAACTCGGGGTTATCGAATAGCGCCGACCTTTGCTGCTCCTCTAACGGGGGTATTGGGATCTGACTCCGAAGCGCAGCGGAGGAATTTGGAGCCTACAGTTTGTGTAGGCACTATGGGTCCCACACAAACTGTAAGCGATCAGTAAAAAGGCCATGGATCGCCTTTTTCCGAGCATTTTTCATGGCGAGCGCTGCGAGCTTCGTGAAAAATACGGGTTAGTCATATGCGCCATTTTCAGACCCGCAACTGCCGAATTTAGTTTGGCTCTTCGTGGAATCGAGTGGGTAGAATTGGCGTTTCCGGACGTGAACATGCAC
>CAZZLV010000045.1:0-12360 GCA_964655155.1 uncultured Bdellovibrionales bacterium | reverse complement strand
TGGTGCTTTTAGCCACCTGCACCATTTTAGTTCTCCTTAACTGCTGAATTTAGGATAAAACAAGCGCAAGGAGTTTTTGAAAAATTACTCACAAATCAGGTCGGCCAGTAGTTGATTGACACTCACTACTGTACGGAAACTCAATATTTACAGTACTCGCCAGTGGACAACTATTTACCAGCAGCACACTGGGCGAACCAATCCATCTCACTCTTACCGCCAGCGATAAAGGCGGACCTCTGGTGAATATCTTTAGGAGCGATATCAATAATCCTACGCACTCCATCGGTCGCAATGCCCCCCGCATGCTCTGCAATAAATGCGAGTGGTAAGCATTCATACAAGAGTCTCAGCCTACCTTGTGGACGCCTGGTGTCGACTGGATATAGGAATATACCGCCGCGACGAATCGTTCGATCAAAGTCGGCAACTAATGACCCTACGTACCTAAGTGAGTAAGGGTTAGTGGCTTGCGCGTTGCTGGCCTTAATCTGATCAATAAAACTGCGGGTTTCCGCATTCCACCAGACTGAATTACCCTCGTTTATACTGAAGATAGAGCCCTTATTTGGTATGCATATCGACTCCTCGGTAAGCACAAATTCGCCTATAGTGGGATCGAGGGTAAATCCGTGCACTCCGGAGCCAGCTGAATACACAAAGGAGGTCTTAGCTCCATAAACCGAATATCCCGCCGCAACGATATCTCTGCCAACCTGACAGAAATCATCTTCGCTTGCCACACGCGCCATATCTTTGCGACGAAAGATACAAAATATGGTGCCAGTGGGAATATTTGAACCGATATTGGAGGAGCCATCGAGGGGATCAAAGGCGATAACATATTTGCCCTCGGCGTGGGTTGCTTCGGTCGCAATTACACTATCACGCTCCTCTGAGACCAGAAGGCCAAAATGCCTCGATGATCCTAAAAGTTCAACTAGGACATCGTCTGCTTCTTGATCCAATTGCTTGGTCTCTTCCCCATGGATATTTGTCTTGCCTGTGTAGCCATGAAGCCCCTTAAATCCAGCTGTAGCGACCATTTGCGCGATCAGCTTAACGGCAAGTGAGATTGATACCAGTAGATCGGATAGCTCACCCGTACTGTCAGAATACCGTTGGCCTTGGCTGTGGATGAATCGGCTGAGGGTTTTAGTGGGAATCATAATCTGTGGTGTCAGAATGCATCAAAGCGGCGAGCTTAGCCAGGAAAATAATCCTTAATGCGGCAGTTAAGGAGTATGAAAATGGCGCAGGTGCTCAAAAGCACAAAGTATTTTGAACTTTTCTTAAGGCACAACCGTGGCACCGTCAGGGTGAGTACCGAAATTAAAAAGCCGCAGTGATTTCGGCCGGACGCGCCGTTTTCTGGCCCGTAACTGCCGAATTTAGGATAATACTTGGCCTCGCTTCTCAGGTGCTGCTATCCACCGAACTTTCTAAGCGTTGTATGTTGTGGATGCTGCGGCAGACTTACCACAAAACGAGCACCCTGCGGGATGTTATCAAATACAGAGACCTCGCCTTGATGATCCGATACGACTGAACTGACGATTGCCAGACCGAGCCCAGTGCCTCCTTTCTTCGTGGTAAAATACGGTTCAAATACCCTATTCTTGTCGCCAGCTGGTATTCCTGGGCCCGAGTCGGCGATCTCTATTCGAGCACGCCCAGCGACTCTATCAAAGCCGATACTGACCTGGATCTGCTGTTTGGCCTGATAATTCGGCTCCGAGCGCACAGCGGCTACGGCGTTGGAGAAGATGTTAATCAGTACTCCCCGTATCTGCTCAGGGTCAAGCAGCATCTCCGGAACCTTCTCATTACTTGTAAAAGAGAAGTCAATGTCAGGATTGTCTGTTTTAAATGTATCGTAGGTACTACGGAGTAACACCTCAAGATCTGACGGAGAGAATTGAGCTGTAGGCATACGACCATACTCTGAGAACTCATTTGCAAGGCGCTTAATTATCTCAACATGCTCAACAATAGAACGGACTGATTCGCTCGCAGCACTAGCTGCATCAGTATTTTGTAGAAGTCGCTCCAGACGTTGTGCTGACAGTTGTAGAGGGGTCAGTGGATTTTTGATCTCATGGGCGATACGACGAGCGACATCTCGCCACGCCGCTAGATGCTGTGCGCGAGAAAGCTCGGTAACATCATCCAGCAGCAGAACGTAACCAATAGATCCCTTCTCCCCAGTTTCGATTCTCCCCGCGGTGCATACAACCAGAAGCTCACGTGACTCACGGCGCATTTTTATCTCAACCTCTGCTGCTCCTGAGGATTCCTGGGTGCTACCTAGGGCATTGAGATCTTCAACGAGTCGGGCGACCTGATGATACTGTTCACTAGGAACCACCTGTTCCAATTGATTTCCTGAAAGCGTACCTTCAGGACAGGTAATACCAAGTAGCTCTCGTGCTGCCGAATTAACCGCAGTAACCCGTTTGTCGTTATCAAGTGCTACCACGCCGACCCCGAGGTTTGATATGATCGCCTCGATTAAACGTCCGCGTCTCTCAGCCTCCTGCTGAGATGAGTTCAGGTCTGCCACCATCTGATTGAATGATTGAGTGAGATACCCAATTTCATCATCACGTATTGGCCGCGGCAGGCTAAAGTTGTAATTGCCGCGAGCGATGTTCCGGGTACCTTCAGCGAGCGCCTGGATCGGCCCCGTAATTTGCTTTGATATGAAGAAGGCAACCCAGATCGCCCCAAAGAGCGTTAGCAGGTTAAAGAGCGCCAATATAGAGAAGAAATTTGTCCGGAGCGGATCCTTGACTCCCTTCAGATCCCCGTATTGGGTATAGGTATCATTCACCACTCCTTGTGCATGAACCATTTCAGAATCCATTCGGTAGGTGGAGATTAAAACGTACTCCGCCAAGAGTTGATACACACGCACAAATTGGCTCGCTCCGCGCTCCTCGAGCCTAAGAACGGGAGTCTGCGCTGTAACTCGACTCACTGCGTCTTGGTCTATTGGCGGCTCTGCAAACGATTCGACACCAGCAGTGGCATGTGACACCTCGTTGAGCACAATTCCAGTACGATCGACGATCCGCAGTGAGTATAAATCATTAGAATGACGCAATTCCTCCAGCCGTCCGCGAACGCGAGGAGAGTCTGGAACATTGAACTCTCCGAGCTTTAATAAATCCTGGTGAACACGCCGAGATGCGCCACGGACTGAGGTCTTCGCTTGGGTCACGTACTGCCTAGCTATTTCAAGTGAACTCGATACTAGCGATTCGACCTGGTTGTTGAACCAGCCTTGAACAGCTTGGTTTATCAGACCACTCGCCACGATAAACGATAAAGCCATCGGTATTAAAGCAATCAATACAAACGAGCCAACGAGTCTCGACCGCAACTTGGCACCGAGAATGCCGCGTCGTCGCTCAAAAATTAGCTTAATTACATTCCGTGCGACTAACACAACTAAGACGAGAAGCGCCAAGATATTGAGGTTAATAAGGGAAAATAGCGCGACGTTACTAAGCAACGCCTCCTCATCCGTGCGCCAGTTCATAATCAGCGCTATTGTAATCACCGATACAAACGCGGCGGTAACTAGAAGTGCGGTCTTGGTGCGTTTAGAGAGCAGCTTCGTCATCGTTGCCTATCGGCTAGGGAGCCGCCTCCACTTTCGAGTGCAGTGTAAAATCCTCCCACTCTGAGCGATCCTCAACGTTGTTGAGCAGCCCCAAGGTCAAGATCCTTGAGATGTGTGCAAATGGTCTAGAAGAGTTGCCACGACAGTTGAAGATAGAGCGGATCTGCAGGTACGAATTTTCATGCTCAATTATATTCGGTTCATCTCTGGTGAGGAACTGCAACTGAAGATTGTCAACGGTGGTGACCAGCCTGACGGCCTCAGACCGCGATGGAACTTCGATCGAAATCGGCTCTTGCTGATCGTCAAGTCGATCGGATACTACGCGATAGCTCTCTGTCACCTCATCATAGGTAACCGTATGCAGCTCGCTTCTCGATTCCTCACAGAAATCGGCCCATCCTGAGCGACGACGACACAATCTGATCTCAAAACGAAGCTTTGCCTTTAGCTTCTCATCGAGACATTCAAGGATTGCCGGCTCACGATGCTGCGCCTTAATATTAATAGCTTGCTGGTTTTGGCTGTGCCAAGTTACATCAACAAGAGCAAATACCCCCATTAAAATCGGAGTGCCTGCTATCAAATGCAGCCACCCTACTACACCTGCCAACATATATTCGCCCCGATAAGTGCCTTATTCCTCAGTACCAAACAACCCGCGCTGTCTTTGAGATTTCGATGTTATTCTGCCCAGATGAGCATACGCCCTTTCAGTCGCCTCGCGGCCCTTCTTGGTGCGGGCCAGGAAACCCTCCTGCAGCAAATAAGGTTCAAAAACATCCTCCAATGTATCGCGATCCTCACCGAGAGCTGCGGCTATCGTGTCAATTCCCACCGGCCCACCATCAAACTTTTCGATAATAAGCTCCAAAAACGCCCGATCGGTGCGATCGAGTCCCAGCCGGTCGATATCGAGTAGCTCAAGAGCCTGTGCTGCCACTGATGCAGTAATTACACCTCCTGCACACTCCTCAGCATAGTCTCGTACTCGCTTAAGAAGTCGATTGGCGATGCGCGGTGTGCCTCGTGACCTGGAGGCAATCTCTTCGCATGCCAAGCTTTCTGAGGCGATCCCAAGAATATCCGCGGAACGGTTGACAATCCGCGCCAGATCAGACTTTGAGTAAAAGTCCAATCGATGCACGATGCCGAAGCGGTCTCGCAAAGGAGACGTCAGGGCACCAGAGCGAGTAGTGGCACCGACCAGAGTAAAAGGTTTGAGCGGAATCTTTACAGAACGAGCTGCTTGGCCCTGCCCTATGACTATATCCAATTCGAAGTCCTCCATCGCTGGATAGAGCACCTCCTCTATAGCTCGCGAGAGTCGATGAATCTCATCTATGAACAAAACATCTCTATCGGATAGCGAGGTCAGTATGGCTGCCAAGTCACCCGGCCTCTCGATAGCCGGGCCTGAGGTGCTTTTAAAGCCAACTCCCAACTCGGCCGCAACGATTCTAGAAAGCGAGGTTTTGCCGAGACCTGGGGGCCCGTGAAGCAGCACGTGATCCATAGCCTCACCACGGCGCTTTGAGGCGCTGCAAGATATCTGCAAATTACTCTTTACGTGATCCTGACCAACATATTCGTCGAAGCGGCTTGGTCGCAATGAAACGACGAGCGCCTCCTCTTCAGCAGAAGTTGAGCCTCGCAGCACAGGTGCAGTCAAGCTACCCTCCTCCGCCGGATCTTCACCCCAGATCTCCAGCTCTTCATCCGTCGACATACCGTTGCCGCCTTATCGTCAGCTAATCAAATAGCTCTGCCAAATTGCCGTCATCCTTTAAACCTAAATTCGGCAGTTGCGGGTCTTAAAATGGCGCATATGACTAAAATCACTGCGGCTCTTGAATTTTCGGTGCTCAACCTGACGGTGCCAGGGTTGCGCCTTAATAAAAGTTCAAGATGCTTGGTGCTTTTAGCCACCTGCACCATTTTCGTTCTCCTTAACTGCCGAATTTAGGTTAAGATCTCCACCAAGAGGTGCCCTACTCAAACAAACCGCAATGCCTCACGTACTAGGTCACCCACTTCACCATGCGCCCAACCCGAATCGGCCGCCTTGGAGACGGCGATCTCAGCATCTCTGCGCGCAAAGCCGAGCACCTCAAGGGCCGCCACTGCGTCAGAGGAAACGGGCTTTGTTGATGGCCCTGGAACCGTGCTATCAACTACAACTCGTAACCCTGAGGCGCGCTCGTCGGCCATCGAGCCAACAAGGTCTTTAAGTTCAACGACGATCCGCTCAGCCTTTTTGCGACCTACGCCCTTAATTTTCATTAGCGCCTGCACATCTCCGGCTCCGATGGCGCGCAATAATTCTCGAATAGAAACGTTAGATAGCACGTCTAAGGAGGACCGAGGCCCCATGCCTGAGACCTTGTTTAGGAGGAGAAACATCTGACGCTCTGCCGGCGAATAAAATCCGAATAAGCGGATGGCGTCTTCTCGCACATCCGTATGAACGCAGACAGTATACTCTTTGTTAAGCTCTAACATCTGTACAAGAGCACTCGTGCAAGTTACGCCATATCCTACGCCTTGGACATCGATAACGGCCCCGTCTCCTTCGATTTCGACGCATATACCGTGCAGCCTACTAATCATAACAATACGCCTTGATAATTACGCTTGCCCCAAGACACGCATTTTTGCCCCTTTAAGATTAAACCAGCATTTCGTTTTGCCTGCCAGATGCCAATTGAATTTATTGCACTGGAAGTCAAATTTTTCTCTATCTCTTAGAGGCCAAAAATATGCGGAAGTTACAGAAATAACTAAGTTAAACTTCATCTGCCCGCACATTTTCATCCTTTTTTAAAATTCCAACAACTCAAAGTAGCATGCGGGAGAACTGCGATGACCTGTTTATTGCATCCTTTTCGCAATCACCATCTCGCGATATCTTCCTAACATATGAAGTCTAACTCAAATCCAAAGAAGCCAGTTAGGCGTTCTAGTAGGCCGCGTGTTCCAACGCATCCACGAGTACGCAAGCCCCCGCGCTCCAAATCCCGGCGTTATAAGGTGTATCGAATCGCCGCGATTTCAGTTGTATTTTTGATTATCTCTCTATTCTGGTTATGGGCTTCAATCGACCGCAAGGTGATGAATCGACTCTCATCGATTCACAACCTCAGGCTACCTGTCATCTATTCTGCACCCTTTGATCTGGCGGGCTTTATTGACCGTCTTGGTAGCTACTCCCCGCAGAACTCGGCCGCGTTGCGTGCTGAGCTTGCAGAGAGACGCTACGTGGAGGTTCCGGGCCAGCCAAGCCGGCCTGGTGAGTTCTTACTATCGGAGACAGCTGTAACGGTTTACGTTCGAGCCTATACAGACCATGCGGGAGATTTAAATCCTGCCCATAAGGAGTCGATTCTGTGGCGCCGAAATGGAGATGAAGGAGGCAGGGTAACTTTAGAACCGCAGGTAATTTCGTACATAGGCGGAGCTGATGTAAGGGCCAGCAGCTTTGTACCTCTGTCAGCTATACCAGCGTTAATCCAGAGGGCGGTGCTGTCAATCGAGGACGAACGGTTTTACAAACATTTCGGACTTGATCTAATAAGTATCGCGAGAGCGTCTGTTCGTAACATCCTCTCGTTAAGGCTTGTTGAGGGCGGTAGCACTCTTACTCAACAGCTAGCAAAGAACCTCTTTCTGTCACCGAAACGATCATTCTCTAGAAAGCTGATGGAGGTGCCAACGGCGCTGAGTATAGAGCGGCATATGTCGAAGCAGCAGATCCTAGAATTATATTTAAACGAAGTCTATCTCGGACAGGAGGGTGCGGTAGCAATTCATGGAATGCCCGAGGCGGCATCGGCTTTTTTCGGGAAAAAGCTCGAGGATCTAAGGATCGATGAAGCTGCAACATTGGCCGGAATGATCAAGGCACCAAGCATTTTCAATCCAAGGCGGTACGGTGATCGTGCAAAAGATCGTCGAGATATCGTACTCTCTAAGATGCGCGAACACGGACATATTACTGATTCCGAATACTCGATAGCCAAAGCACGGCCGATTGCTACAGCACCCAAGCAGGAGCATCGTCGTCTGGCGCCATTTTTTACTGCTGCCTTGGAATCTGAGCTCTCAGATGTCTTAGATCTCGGATCGGCATTATCTTCGGGTCTCGCCGTGTACACTGGTATTGATCTCGGGCTGCAGCGCTGCGCAGAAGACGCTGTCGAAAGAGGGCTTAAGGGGATCGAGACGGCCCATCCGCGACTGACTAAGAATAAAAGTCGGCTAGAAGCTGCATTAGTCGCTCTAGAGCCATATTCAGGACTTGTTCGTGCTTGGGTGGGTGGCAGAGATTTTTCGGAGAGTCAGTTCAACCGCGTCAGTCAGGCAACGCGACAAGCGGGATCTACAATCAAGCCCTTTCTGTATCTTACAGCTCTCGATGGCTCGCTTAACTCGTATAAGGTGGCAACGGCTGTGAGTGTACTTGAGGATAAACCGATGGAGTTCCGGATTAAAGGCCAAAAGGTTTGGAATCCGGAGAACTACGACCACGAGTATCGGGGTGATGTCACCCTGCGCTATGCATTAGAGAATTCCCTTAATATGCCAGCTCTGTATATAGCCGAGCGAATAGGGGTGCCAGCATTGAAACGAACGGTAGAGCTATTTCAGCTTTCAACGCAAAATTTTAGTGCGGTGCCGTCACTGGCTCTGGGGGCCCTAGACACAAACCTTTTAAGACTCACTAGTGCATACGGTGCGCTCGCCAACGGAGGCATCTCTGTTCGCCCGAGACTCTACAGCGCTGCGCTCGATATGGAGAACGAGAGACTGAGCGCTCCAGGCGTCGGTGAGCTCCGGGTAGCGGATGAAGCTGCAACCTTTGTATTGACGAATATTCTGCAAGGTGTTCTCGACCGCGGCACTGCCAAAGGGATTCGGTCAAAGGGATTTAGCGCACCTGCAGCTGGCAAGACAGGAACTTCAGACCACGCTCGAGATGCGTGGTTTATTGGGTACACTCCAACTATTTCTGCCGGTGTATGGGTTGGTTTCGATGACAACTCCCCGATAAACATCACCGGAGGAGCTGCGGCGGCACCGATCTGGGGTGATTTTATGAAGTGTGCTGCGGCCTACACCCGTCAAAGCTCGTTTATTGCACCCCCTGAAGTACGCATGACGGCGATTGACATCGATACCGGTAAGACAGCTACCGATGGGTGCCCTAAGGAGCGAATCGTTGAGGAGTACTTTGTGTCGGGAACCGAGCCTAATCGAGCCTGCCCGCAGCACCCAGGGTCTGGAGGACAGTCAGGTGATGAGCATAGATCCGATCCGTCTAGTGAGCCGGGCCAGGGTGGCTTTTGGTCAAGATTTCTCTAGAAGGTCGAACTGGGGGGAATTGAGAATAAAATTTCGGTGACTGCTGAGCAGTCACAAAGTGCCTACTTGCCCCAAAGTTCTCGTCTTAGTACCTTGTTTGGATATGCAGTGTATTTTAGGTGTTGATATTAGTTGTCAGCCTTGTGAGCTAACGGTCTCGCAGGTCGAAGGAACCCAGGTTGAGGTATTACACCGCTCTGTGGTGTCTCTGCCGGTCTTCGCCTCTCACGAGCTACTTAAGACCCCCGATCTTGTCAGCGCGGTAACAGCTGCGCACGATCGTGCCAGTGAGGCTGCTGCCAACGCAGCAGTGGACGGAGGTGGACTAGCCGGTGAGTTCCTGTCCCGCAACCGCGATGCTATTTTGGACTCTATCTCTGAGCTGCGACAAGCGGTGAGCGAAATGCCAAATGTCTGGACGGCAGTATCGGTGATCTTGCCGCAAAACGACTTCTTGTCGTTGAATCTTGATCTGCCCTTTGGCGACGCTAAAAATCTTGACCGAATCATCGACCTCGAGGTGCAAGACGTTGTCCCGTTTGAACTGGAGCCATTTTTTGTTCAGTACGCCTCGCTAGGATCCTCTGGCGAAAGCAGCTTGACCCTCAAGTCGCCAACCCCCGGGCAGCAATTTGACATTCATGTTGGAATTCTTCCACGTGTGGTTGTTAAAAACGTGCTTGATATCTTTAAACAAGCTGGTCTTGAACCTAATGTGCTTACTGTGCCATCAAGCGCTATTGGCGCCGTGTATCAGTTAGCGAAGGAATTCCTCACCACGAATTCAGCTATCGTGTATAATCGAGGCGATGAATACTGCATAGCCGTATCGATTAACGGCGAGGTTAGAGTAGAGCGCTCGGTGTACGCATCGCAAATCCTATCAGCCGTATCACCTGAGAGACGGCAGGAGCACCTACAACACATCTTTACCGCGCTAAAGCTCATCTTGGCATCGGCAGAGAGGCGCTATGGGGCAAAAGTTGATAAGGTCTACCTGCTCGGACGGCAAGTTAAGGGTGCCAATACTCATCAGTTATTCGGGAGGCCACTTGAGGGGCTACCTCTTGGTGATATTCTTAAGTCCTCCACCGATCAGGTGGGAATATCAGCACTGGGGGCGATCTTCGCCCAGGATGAGGCAACTACTGCGCCACTTTCTAATTTTCGATCGAGAGAATTCTCGTTCACTCCACGCATTGCAGAATTCATTCGGGCCCTTCTGGGAACCAAACGGGCCGTCCTACGTGCCGTTTCTGCGGCGATTTTAGCCTTAGCGGTTGTATACGGCGCTCGGTCATATCTAATTAACTCATACGAGCGCGAACTTATCTCGAGAATCAAAAAGGTGGTGCCATCATTTCCAGACCAACCAGAACGAGTTCGCGAAAACCTGATGGAAGCCGTCAACAAGGTATCTGATGAGCTTGGAGCTCTGGGATCCCGCGCAAAGGTCACTCAACCGGAGGCATTTATTGAGGTCGTCAAGAGCATCCCAACAAACGGAGATATTGCGGTCACATCAATACGGGTATCTGGAGTGCGGATCCAGATCGCCGGAAATGCGGCAGAGCTGTCGCCCGTCGAGAAGTTTATGAAGGTGCTTGACGGTCGAAAGGAGATATTTTCCAAAGTGGAATACTCAACTACTCGAACCGGCAATCGATTTAATTTGTCAGTAACTATTACGTTGGCTTCTTAGAGTAAGGATTCGAGAATGGCTATTACCGAAAAGCTCCGTTCATTTTGGCAGAAGCGCACTTCGCGAGAGAAGGTCGTTGCATCTGTTGCAATCCTTTTTTTGGCGGTTACAGTGGTATATCCAATTTTCATTGAGCCCGTTATGGCTGCTTTTGCTGAGCAGTCTAAAAAGATCGAGTCGCTCAAGAGTACATATGCAGTTACCCCTGATATTTTGGATCGCTACTCCAAGTTAGTGGTTCGTCGCAAAGAGATCGATTCATTCTATAGTCAGGCCGATCTCTCGGCAGATCCACTTTCATATCTAGAGGGGTTGTTAAAAGATACGGCTAAGGCGGCTGGAAGCTATGAGGTAACGCCTAGGCAAGGTATGCAGTTGGGGGGTAAATATTCGCATAAGTTTTTCCTAGTGAAGTTCAAAACAGCAAGTTACGAGAACCTCGTCGCGTTTCTTAATGCTATTACCACGGGGAAGCAGCCGATGCTAATCTCGCAAATAAACCTCGACAAGCAGGGCGCCGGCGATAGTTTAGGAGTTCAGCTCGAAGTGAGTGGGTTTGAAGCGATAGGCAAGTAAAGCTGCGCAAAAGATGAAAACTCGGAGGCTTATTCTCACTTCTGTAGTTATCTTTCTTGGAATAGCACTAGGAATAACTCCGTCTGCTCTACAATTCGTCGCTGAACGTGAGTTGGTGCGGCGGCAACATAGTGGGGTAAAGCTCCAGGCCGATGGAATCTCCGGTTTTTTATTTGGAATCGCGGCAAAACAGTTGGAAAGTTGGCTCCAATTTAAAGCCGGAGGAGTCGGTGTTAGCGCTATTCCAATCCAGCTACGGGCAGAGGACATACGGATCTCTGCCGGATTTAGCCCTTTGGCTCTCCAGCTACGTGCTCACGCCGAGGCAGTAATCTACGCCGGGCGTGCTACGGCGACCATTATAAACTTTTTCTCAGGCCCAAAGGTTGAAGCAAACTTGCAGCAGATCGACTTAAGCATCCACCCTCAATTGCGCGCATTCGGTGTCGAGTCTGGAATTATCGACGCAACTATTCGTAATCATCCTCTGGAGGGCCCGTGGAGCCAAGAAGCGACGTATCACATATCCATTGATAACCTAGAGCTTCTTGCGCCTGCGTGGCTGCAAACGATCGCCGGCATTTCACAGATCCGGGGTGGTCGAGTAACGCTCAAAGCTACTGTAAAGCCAGGTGGACAGCTTGCACTCCAATCGAGCAGCTTCGATTGCTCCCTTGGATCTGGAACTCTACAAGGAACCGCCCTACTTAAGAGTTACAACGACATCGAGGATATAAACGCCTCGGTTCGATTCAGACTGGATCGTCCCGATAGTGATAAAGTTGGGCGCTGGCTGCCCGTAATTATCGGGCAGGGAATTGCGAGTGAAACAGCGAGCTTTATCTGCTCCATCCGCTCGATTAGCTGTGGAGCCGCAGGAGCGCAACGTTTTGGTAAGGGGTGTATCGCCGCTAGCTGCGCAGGATAGTTTTACAGTAAATTTAGGGTTATCACCAATGAACTACATAGTCTTAGCATTAGCGGCTTTATTAGCGATTGCCGGCCCTGTGGTCGGGTATCTCCTTGGCAGACGATTGGGCTTTCAGGGAAGTGACGAGCAGGCAGCTCAGCTTCGACAGGAATCAGCGGAGCT
>CAZZLV010000044.1:0-12691 GCA_964655155.1 uncultured Bdellovibrionales bacterium | reverse complement strand
AATGGGTTATGACCCATCAGCAGCAATCGGCACCCACTCGATTCCGCGATGAGCCAGATTAGAATAAACTCAAATGGAGAGGATGCAAAACGCCGCCTGAATACCTACCTTCGGCGGCCTGAACTGCCGAATTTAGGTTAGAACACCGGTGGGATTCATTCCAGTAGCTCTTTAGCGATAATCATACGCTGAATTTGGTTCGCACCCTCTACAATCTGCAGCATCTTTGCATCACGCATGTAGCGCTCTACAGCGTATTCCTTAATATAGCCAGCCCCGCCCAGCAGTTGTACTGCATCAGTTGTAATTGACATAGCAGCGTCGGTAGCAAAACACTTGGCTGTAGAGGAGGATAGACGAATATTAGCCGCAGTTGCGGATCCAGCTCGTAGTAAATCTAGCTCGTAAGCCGCATGCTCTGTAAGTAGCACAGCAGCTCGGAGTCGCTGATACATATCAGCGAGCATAAACTGTAGCCCTTGGAACTCAGCTAGTGCTTTGCCGAATTGTTTGCGCTCTTTGATGTGGACTGTTGCGGCATCGATCGCAGCACGCGAGATTCCGTTGGCGCATGCAGCGATATTAACGCGACCACCAGCAAGTCCTGAGAGCGCAGCCTTAAAGCCACCATGTAAATCGCCGAGTAGTGCTGACTCGGGCACAAAAGCATCATCTAAAAAGATTGAGGCGATCGGCGATAGCTCTGCACCCATCTTTCTCTCGGGCTTACCGATTGTCAAACCTTTAGTATCGCTCGGAACGATAAATGCCGATACCTCACTAGTTTTTTCGGGCGTTATCACTTTGGCAAATACAATATAGATATCAGCAAAACCAGCACTCGTGATGTAGCACTTGCTACCTTTTAGACAAAAACCGCCATCAACGCGGCGGGCTTCAGTGCTAAGTGCGCGAGCATCGGAACCCGCATGGGGTTCGGTAAGGGCAAAAGCTCCAAGTAAACTACACGTTGCAAGTTGCGGTAAAAGAGCGCCCTTTTGAGTGGTGGTGCCGAATCGAGTAATCAGGCCTGATACCATCGCATGCACAGAGACGAAGATCGCCGGGCCGGAGTCAAAGCGCGCCATGGTCTCAAATACCTTAGCCGTAGTAAGAGCAGAGGCATCAAGTCCGCCGTATTCCTCTGGTATGGCAAGTCCGCCAAGCCCTATTGCGCCGATCGACTTAACTAGGGCCTTGGGGACTGTGTTGTAAAAGGAATCGTTCTGATACTTGTGGAACTCATCGCGACTAAGACGCTCTACTGTTTCTACAATTAATTGGTCAGGATCTCGGGGGGGAGTATTTTTTGCGCTCATGTGCTTCTCGTAACGATTCTAATGACCTCCAGAGTGCTGCTAAACTGCCGAATTTAGCTTAAAGCGTATAGATAAATCACTATCGCGTAAACTATCCAATTTTGGTTTTTTAATCAGGCAATTAAATAAACCCAGCCTCATTCATTTTTGAAAAAAAAATGAATGAGGCTGGGTTTAGTTTCTTTGCGGCGGATTAGGCATCTGACGCAGCTGCATCGGATCGGTATGGCAGCACTACTAACGTGCAGAGACCGAGCGCTGGCTCGAGCTCCTGTCTTAGGGATTCGCTGGCCCGACTGACTAGTGCGGCTTTTGACAAGATTGAATCTGTCATGTCTTCAATCTGATCTAGATAGCGTAACTCGTGTTGGGCTCCGTTTTCGCTCGGAGAACCGCATACAAATGGGTTAAATCCACGACATCGTGAAAGGTGCTTGCGGCGCTTCTTGATTAATTCAGGTACATCGACCCAGAAGCTATATTCGCGGCAGTGATCAATGCTCCTCCCGTGGCGCCAGAGGAATACGTTGCGCTCTGTCTCTGCCAGGAACCAGAGCGGCATGGCTTGGTTGACGGCGGGCTCGAGTAAGCCACGCCGGGCCAGCTCCTTTTCAATCGCCTTTAGAACTCCCAGCAGGATAGCGCCTGTAGGGAGGTTCTGATCATTTTTGCATACCGGAGTGTGCACTTCCTGCATACCCGTGCTATTCTTTCCATGCGTCTTTTCATGCAAGGCAAAGAGCCAACCCATTGAATCCCTGTGATAATAGTTGATTAATTGTTGATTTGGGGGCTGCTACCACAGCCTTCAGCGAAAAGCCCCTTTGCAAGGCACGGGCCAAACCGTGCTTTTGAACTTAATAGACTTAGAGTATCTTCACACCCCGATGGCACTTCACCAATCTGCACCACAGAAGTCTCCGATATCGCTCTGCCACTTATCAGATGTGCACCTCGGTTATCGACGTTACAATAAGCTTACTAAGACAGGACTGAATCAGCGCGAAGTAGATGTGAACGTTGCCTTCCAAGAGGCAGTCGATCGGATTGTGGCGATTAAGCCTGATATCGTGGTAATCGCTGGCGATCTCTTTCATTCGGTACGCCCCTCAAACGGAGTCATAACATTCTGCTTCCGGCAGCTGCGGAAACTAGCCCGCTCTAGTGGATCGCCCATAATTATAGTTGGCGGTAACCATGAAGCCCCTAAGCGCGTTGACACCGGATCGGTGTTGCAGCTTTTCAGCGAGATTGATGGGGTATATGTGGCAGATTCGGCACTCGAAGTTTTTACATTTCCAGATCGAGGCTTGGCTGTTACCTGTTTGCCGCACGCCGCTTTTGGTGATCTGCCAGCCACCTCCCTACGAGCTGATGACCGCTTCCCCCATAACATTTTAGTTGCGCATGCCCAGGTGAACGAGGGTTGGGTAAGTGATTTCGGCGGAGCAGAGGTGGATTTGAGCGCGCTTAAAGCTCACGAGTGGGATTATATTGCACTAGGCCATGTGCATATCCACCGTGTTGTTGGTCGCCAGGCGGTATATTCTGGAGCGATTGAGCATACGTCAACGAATATATGGAGTGAAGCTCGCGAGCTTAAAGGTTTTCTTGAGGTTGCGCTCCCTAGTGGCAAGCGAACCTTTCATCCACTCACATCGCCGCGAGAAGTTGTAGTTCTTGAGCCAATCAGTGGCGCTGGTTTGGAACCGCAGGATGTCATGCGGGTGATCTCAGAGCGAATTGATGGCGTGGCTGGCGGTCTTGATGGCAAGATAGCGCGACTTGTTTTAAGTGATATTTCGCGCGAAACCTACAAGAATCTAGACCATAAAGCGCTGCGCGCATTACGCATGAAGGCTCTGCATCTGACTCTCGATATTACCTTTGTTTCTGCTATAGGTGATGTTAAAGCTATGGCACGGCCTGGAACCGGGCTACTAAAAGATCAACTGATAGAGTTCAGTAGGACCTGGGAGGTGCCCGGGATCTCTCATCAAGAGCTTTCGGAGGTGCTTGATCGATACCTAACAAAGGTGGAGGCTAGCCATGAAGCTTCGTAGTCTTCACATGCAGCTATTTCGACAGCATGTAGATGGCCATGTGGTATTTCCTGATGGCCTGGTAGGGATAATTGGGGTTAACGGTTCTGGAAAGACCACTATTGTTGAGGCAGTAGGGTTTGCATTGTTTGGCTCCCGCGCGCTGCGTGGCCGCACGGATGATGTGCGGACTCGCACTGCACCTAGTAGCAGCACTGGGCGTAATCGTCGTGATCGCGAGATGCGTGTTGAGCTCTCAATAGATCACGACGGCACGGTATTTCGTATTGTACGTTCGTTGGCAGATGCTGCCTTGTATGTAGGTGGCGAGCCCAATCCGGTTGCGCAGGGTAATCGAGAGGTGTCTGCGCGTATCGCCGCGCTGATCGGGATGTCCTACGAAGAATTTGTGGCGACGTATTGCACTGAACAGAAGGGACTTGAGTTTCTCAGTGGCAAAAAGGGCGCCACAGAGCGCGAGAAATTCATCATTCGCGTAATGGGTTACGATAGACTCGAAGAGCTTCAGGAGCTATTGCGAGGAGATCGCAAAGAGAAGCGAGCCACGCTTCAAGGGTACGAAGCTAGTATCGGTACCCGTGAAGAGATTGAGCAGAGGCTAGCAGCGGAGCAGCAGCAGCTAAGGGCTATTCGTGAAAAACACGACGAGACCTTTCAGACCCTAACAAAAGCAGAGGGCGAATTCTCTGCTCTGCGAGCAAAGATGCAGAAACTTGATGACCTGCGTGGACGTTTCATCACAGAGCGCGATGGTGTGCAGGGACTGCTCGTGCGCGTTGAGGAGCGAGCCAAACGCCTTCAGTCGCTCGCAGACGCGATCATTAGGGGCGAGGACGATCTGCGCCGCGCCCTAAAGCCGCTTGCTGGGGCGCGGTCGCTTGAAGATGTTTTGGCTGACGCCAAGCGCGAGGTATCTTTGATAAAGGATAGAACCGAAGCTCTGGCGCTAGAAGTGCGCGATCGCCAGATTTCCTGGCGTGAGAACCTATCAGCTATTCGAGCACAGCGTGAAGCCCTGATCGGACAAGTAGAGCAGTTGGCACAGCGTGTTCGCAAGGTAGAGGCGTTAGATACGGGAGGTACCTGTCCAACTTGCAGTCAGCCTCTCGGTGAGACATTTGAGGCGGTGCATGCGCACTTGTCTGAGGAACACAGCGAGCTAAGTGCTAGGGTAGAGTTGTTGGTAGAATCTGAAAAACAGTGCGCGCAGGCACCTACTGACCTAGAGGAGAAGCGAGAATTGCTACGGTTGGCGCAACTGGATCTGGCGAGGGTGCAGGCCAAAATTGAAGAACTCGTTACCTGTCAGCAGCTGGAGCAGAAGCTTCAGGCGCTTGAAGCGGACCAGCGCTCGACGCAGGTTGATATGAATACTGCAGAGGAAAATCTTCAACGTGGAAAAAGGAGGTTGGCAGAGATAGGGTTCTCTGAGGAGGAATACCTGAGGGAAAAGGGTGCGCATGATGCTGCCCAGAGGTTGGTAGAGGTTGTGCGACTTCAGCGGGTCAGGCTTGAAGGAGAGGTAAATACTCAGTCTGCGCTTGTAGCCCGGTCACTCGGTGACCGTGAGCGATTTGATGAGCGACAAGCTGAACTGGAGAAGCTCCGTCGAGAGGTGCGCATATTTGATGAGTGTGATCGAATCGTGACTGACTTTCGGAAGTTTGTGAACTCATCTATTCGGCCGCGCATGGCAGAGCTGGCGAGTGAGTATCTGACTGATCTCACGGATGGCCGGTACTCGGCGGTGGACTTGGGTGAAGATTTTACGCCAACGGTAGTTGAGGATGGAGAGGCCAAACGAGTAATCAGCGGGGGCGAAGAGGATATATTGAATCTCTGCATGAGAATTGCGCTTTCTCACATGTTAGCAGAGCGGGCGGGCCAGAATTTTTCGCTTTTGATGCTAGATGAGGTATTCGGTTCACTAGACGAAGGAAGGCGCAGTAATGTGCTGGCGCTGCTAGAGAAGCTGCGACGGCGATTTGAGCAGATCGTGATCATTACCCATCTCGATGACATCAAGGATGGAGTCCAGCATATAATTCAAGTGGAGTACGATGATGGTGATGGGAGTGCGCGTATAGCAGGTTCCGGCGATACTCAGGGGGCGCTTGAAATGGTTCTGAACGTTTAGCCAGCGGCTTGCCAACTGGGCTAATTCAGACTAGCCGCTCTGAGTTGCTCATGATAGCCTTCCCCTTAATTAGAAAGCTGGGGGGACCACCATGTTATCATCCTAAAAACAGCAGTTGCGGCTCTGAAAGTGGCGCATCTGCGCAAAATCACCTCGTCTTTTGAATTGTCGGTGCGCACTCTGACGGTGACAGGGTTACGCTCCAGAAAAGTTCAAAATACTCCGTCCTTTTGCGCACCTGCGCCACTTTCATCATCCTTAACAGCCGTTTTCAGGATCATTGAGGAAACTGTATGAGCACATCGTCCGAGATGCCGGGTGGAGATACCATCTTCGGCAAGATTATTAACAAGGAGATTCCGGCAGCAATTGTTTACGAGGATGAGGATGTTCTTGCGTTTAAGGATATAGCGCCTGTGGCGCCTGTGCATATACTAGTAATCCCCAAAAAGCCGATACGCAATATCGCTTGCGCAACTCAGAAGGACGAGGCGCTGCTCGGACGCCTGTTGTTGACTGCAGCGGAGATAGCACGTCGTGAGGGGTTAGCAGAGTCAGGCTATCGTGTAGTGACTAACATCGAGGGTGATGGAGGGCAGACTGTATTTCATTTGCACCTACATCTTCTAGGTGGGCGTAAACTGGAATGGCCACCGGGCTGAGTAGCTTGCATCGTGGGATTCATCGAGTAATTGTATTTGCTGGGATAGGTTAGAGTATGGCTGAGCAGAACTGCATAGAGATTTCAAGAACTGGTTCGATTCATACGATTACTATTAATAGACCTGATAGTCTCAATGCGCTCAATCCTGATGTACTTCAGAGCCTGGTTCTGGAGTTTGAAGATATCGCTCGCGATCAGTCGATCCGAGTTGTGCTTATTCGCGGCGGCGGAACCAAGGCTTTTATCGCTGGAGCTGACATCCGTTCGATGGCGCAGCTGGGGCCGCGGCCGATTGCAGACTACTTAGAGTTGGGACAACGCGCGTTGAGGTCTATTGAGACCTGCACCGTACCGGTGGTTGCCGCAATTCATGGATTTGCTCTTGGTGGTGGATTAGAGCTGGCTTTGGCCTGCGACCTGATAGTTGTTGCTGAGAGTGCTCGGCTCGGACAACCAGAGGTTAATCTCGGCATTATTCCCGGTTTTGGCGGCACGCAGCGACTAATACATCGATGCGGTATCGGTCAGGCACGCCGATTGTGTTTTACCGCTGATCTGGTATCAGGGTCGGAGGCTTTCGCCATAGGGCTGGCAGATAAGGTTGTTCCCGACTCCCAGTTTCTTGATCAGGTGCAAGCGATAGCTGAGGGGCTTGCGAGTAAGGCACCGCTGGCGGTGCAGGGTGCCAAGAGAGTAATTAACCGCTCTCAGGATACGACACTGCTTTCGGGTTTGAGGCTTGAGGTGGAGGAGTTCCTAAGGCTCTTTGGAACAGCTGATAGAGAGGAGGGCATGGATGCATTTTTGCAGAAGCGCAAGCCTACTTTTACAGGCCGATAGCTTCAGGAAATGGGTGCTCTTTAGCAAATGCAGCATCTGTGACCTTAGCCCCATAAACAGAGAGCGCGAAAGTTGCTTTACTTTGGCAGCTCTTTGCAAGGGGCGGCATTGCGGAGCAAAGCGGGGTAGAGGCATTAACTGAGTGAGCAAAAATAAGCCATCCCCGATCAGGAGATGACACGAAACAATAGAGGACGAACTGGCCATTTTTACCGAGTAAGTTTAAAAACCGCTGAGCAGTTACGGAAATAGAAGGAAGCAGTCGGGAGAAAAAGATATGGTTTGGCGTGATAGTGTAGCGTTTGATTTGAGCGAAGAAGAAAACTTTGCTTGTGAGACAGCCCACACCTTTGCGCGGAATGAGGTTGCGCCGCTGGCGGCAAAGATAGATCGTGAACACTATTTTCCCCGCGAACTGCTCCCAAAAATGGGAGCCTTGGGATTGATGGGTGCTATCGTACCTCAAGAGTACGGGGGGGCGGGGCTATCCACATTGGCGTATGCTTTGATTATCGAGGAGCTCTCAGCAGCGTGTGCGTCTACAGGTATTATAGTCAGTGCACATACCTCGTTGTGTGTCACACCGATTTTGGAATATGGCTCAATTGACCAGAAGGGTTATTTTCTTCCCAAACTGGCTGCTGGAAATGCGCTAGGTTGTTTTGCACTCTCAGAGCCAGGTACTGGGAGTGATGCGGCGGCAATAACTACAACTTACCGCAGCGAAGGTGATGAGTTCGTAATAAACGGGAACAAGAACTGGATTACAAACGGCCCAGAGGCAGGCGTATGTGTGGTATTCGCTACCTCGGATACGACTAGAGGCAACAAAGGCATCACGGCATTCGTTCACGACATGGATTTGCCAGGAATCTCATGTGGTAAGCGTGAGGATAAGATGGGGATTCGTGGTTCTCCGACCTCGAGTATCACCTATGATAATGTGCGACTTCCAAAATCGGCTATGTTACACGAGGAGAACCGAGGCTTTCTTGTTGCCATGACTACTTTGAATGGTGGTCGAATTGGAGTAGCCGCACAAGCGGTGGGTATTGCACGTTCAGCGCTTGATGACAGTATGCGTTATGCTCAGGAGCGCAAGGCGTTTGGCAAAAAGATATGCGAACACCAATCAATCCAGAATTATATTGCCGACATGGTATGTCATATCGATAGTGCGCGGTATCTGACCCTCGATGCTGCTAAGCGTAAGGATCAGAATCGCTCATATGTTCGTCAGGCCGCTATGGCTAAGTTGTTCGCATCAGAGACGGCGATGATGTGCGCAGTTAAGGGCATTCAAATCCATGGAGGGTATGGCTATGTCACCGAATACCCGGCCGAGAGGCACCTAAGAGATGCAAAGATAACAGAGATTTACGAGGGAACGAGTGAAATCCAGCGCATCCTGATAGCCACGCAGCTACTAAAAGAGTAATCTGTCTCAAAGGTGCGTTCAGCCTCGCAACCTGTTTCAAATCAAGCATACTATGTCGAACACCAAAAAGCCGATTCAAGCCAGTCAGTCATACAATTCTTGGAGGAGTAGCTCGTATGCTGCTCAACGTGAGCGTCGAGAAAATTTTAAATCGATAAGCTTTCGAGAGCAGCCTGAGCTGGTTACCCCAGAGAATGGTGGAGCAGTAGATTATCGGCACGATCTGGGCTTCCCGGGTGAGTATCCTTTCACTCGTGGTGTACAACCAACTATGTACCGCGGACGACTTTGGACGATGCGGCAGTTTGCCGGATTCGGTAGTCCAGAGGATACTAATAGGCGCTTTAAATATCTGCTAGAGCATGGCCAAACCGGATTATCTACTGCATTCGATATGCCATGCCTGATGGGCTATGACCCTGACCATCCACGCTCATTGGGGGAGGTTGGGCGTGAGGGAGTAAGCGTTGCAACGATCGATGACATGGATATCCTGTTCGATGGTATCGCCCTAGATCAGGTCACGACATCGATGACGATCAACTGCACTGCAACGGTAGCTTTTGCCTTTTATTTCGCCTTAGCCAAGCGACGTAACATACCATTTGATGCTATAGGCGGCACGATCCAGAACGATATGTTTAAGGAGTTTATCGCCCAGAAGGAGTGGATCTCGCCACCTGCGCCATCAGTCAAATTGGTCTGTGATGTAATCGAGTTTTGTGCGGATTCAGCACCTAAGTTTAATCCAGTTAGTATTAGTGGCTACCATATTCGCGAAGCGGGTGCGACAGCAGTGCAAGAGTTGGCTTTCACTTTGGCTGATGGTCTTGGCTATGTGGAGCACTGCTTAGGTCGCGGAATGAAGATTGACGATTTTGCACCGCGCTTGTCGTTCTTTTTCGATGTGCATAACGATTTTTTTGAAGAGGTGGCCAAGTTTCGCGCTGCGCGCCGTTTGTGGGCGCGTTTGATGCGTGAGCGGTATGGCGCTAAGACTGATGCCGCCTGCAAGCTTCGTACTCATGCGCAGACCGCTGGTGTCAGTTTGACAGCGCAGCAACCGGTAAATAATGTGGCGCGAGTGGCGCTTCAGGCTTTGGCGGCAGTTCTTGGGGGCGTGCAGTCGCTTCATACAAACAGTATGGATGAGACTCTTTCGCTGCCTACAGAGGAAGCCGTGCGGGTGGCACTAAGAACGCAACAGATTATCGCAGAGGAGAGTGGTGTCACCAACGTTGTAGATCCCCTCGGAGGTTCTTATTACGTTGAGAGGCTTACTAACGAGATCGAACAAGAGGCGCTGGCATACATAAAGCAGATTGATGCGCTCGGGGGAATGCTTAAAGCGGTTGAGCTGGGATTTCCGCAGAGGGAGATCTCTGAGGCAGCATACCAATTTCAACTAGATGTTGATGCTAATGAGCAGTGTATAGTGGGCGTCAACAAGTATACTGAAGGCGGAGAGCAGGAGATCCCGACACTCAAGATAGACCATGCAGCTGAAGAGAAGCAGGTAGATCGAATTAAGGCCTTTAAAAACGGGCGTAATCCAGAGAAACACCAGGCGGCATTGGTAGCCGTTGAGCGTGCCTGCGTTGAGAATCGCAATGTTGTTCCTTTTTTGATCGATGCAGTCGCAGATGGTGTAACCCTTGGGGAGGTTTCCGATATTTACCGCCGGGTTTTTGGGGTATACTCAGATCCTGGTATGGTGTAGCGTTCTGAAAAAGGGCTCCCTATAGTGGGAGATTAAACGGCTTATGGGCATCTCGCAAAGTGCATCTCGTCCAGTTCGAATATTAATTGCAAAGGCGGGTTTAGATGGGCACGACCGTGGAGCCAAGGTTATCGCCAGGGCGCTTCGCGATGCTGGTATGGAGGTGATTTACACTGGACTGCATCAGACTACTGAGAATATCGTCAGGGCAGCAATTCAGGAAGATGTTGATTGCATCGGTTTAAGTATACTCTCAGGGGCCCATATGACTCTATTCCCTGACCTCTTAGATAAGTTAAAGAAGGAGGGTGCGGATGATATCTCTGTCTTTGGAGGGGGGATTATCCCAAAGGACGATATAGATGCTCTTAAGAAGTTGGGTGTCAAGGAGATATTCATTCCGGGCACACACACTCAGGATGTGGTATCTTGGATCCAGAAGAATATTGCGATCCACGAATAGGCCGTTCCGGAAGATTTCGTTTATATGAGTAAGGCGTTTGTAAAAGGCGATGGCGAAGCCGTTGGCGACACTGAGCCAGAGTCTGAGCCAGCAGTGCCAGGCGGAAAGAATTACATGACGCCGGCGGGGGCAGAACGTATGCGCCAGGAGTTGCGTAAGTTGCGCTACGAAGAGCGTCCTGAAGTTACTCGTGTCGTGTCATGGGCAGCAGGCAATGGTGATCGCTCTGAGAATGGTGACTATCTTTATGGCAAGAAGCGCTTACGAGAGATCGATAAGCGAATGCGCTTCTTAGCTAAGAGGCTTGAATCTGCGGAGATCGTCGATCCACGCTCTATAACGGCACGTTATGTGCAGTTTGGTGCCACAGTAACGATTCGATACGAGGATGAAGTAGAGAAGACCTTTTCAATCGTTGGTATCGATGAGGTTGACCTGGCCAAAGGTCGCATCAGTTGGGTGTCTCCTTTGGCGAGAGCCTTGATGAGAGCTAATGAGGGTGATTGCGTTACCTTTTATTCGCCTAAGGGTCAGCAGGATATTGAGGTGCTGAGAATTGCCTATCTTGCTATCGACTAGCAGTGGCGACTAGCAGTAGCGCCAGTTCAGCCTAAAGAGAGCAGATCCGCAACTGCCGAGTTTAGAGACAGATCACTTGCTATAAGATTCAGTCCAGATCGCTCTGCCAAATACGTATGTGCACACAGGCAGTCCCAGTACAAGCCCCCAGACTCCAAATAACTTGCCTCCAACGGTCAGAATAATAAGCACTAAAACCGGATTTACCCGTAGCGTGTGGCCGTAAATCTTTGGATTTAGAATGTAGGCTTCAATTAAGTGAATTATCCAGATAAGCAGTGCAGCACCTAGCATTAGTCCCACACCACCTTTCTGAAAAGCTAACAGGCAGATCGGCACCGAGCTCAGAAAAACACCAGCCACCGGGATGAAGCTACAGAAAAATACTAATACCGAGAGAAATGCAACGCCTCCAGATATGCCTAGTAGCTGGATACCTATTGCTGTGAGTATCGTGTTTATGATTGCGATATAAAGTTGAGCCTCTAGCGCACTACCGAGTACCTTAGCAAAGTCCGTTATGCTCTGGCCGACGAGATTGTAAATGAATGCCACGCGCGACTCTTTTAGCCGCCGAACTCCCCGAGAGAGATCGGGTAGATCGAGAATAATCAGAAATGAGAAGAGGATCGAAAGTAAGAAGCTTGAGCCGAGAGATACACCTCGTTCCGTTACCGTACGCAGCTTCTCCAAAAGCTCCTTGGAAGTCGCTTTACCCTCATCATCGCCAGCGATTCCAAAGAAACCTTCAAGCACCTGGGCAGAGGGACTGCGTTTTAGATCCCAAGTGTATGTAGCGCCATCTGAATTGAGTGAGGGAGCTGGAACCATTTCACCCCAGAAAGGCGAGCGCTGACGCAGTTCGTATAGCTTGGTGTCGAATTCACGAAGAGCTTGCGGTAATGACCGCACAAGCGCTGCAGCTTGATCACGAACATGCGGTGCAAGAAAGCTAATTACACCCACGACGATGGTTAGGAACAGTACTCCTACAAGAAACACACGACCTGTTCGCCAAGCGATGAAACGCTCAAGACGATGCACGGCGTTTGCCTGAACCCAGGCAAATACAAATGTCAGGAATATAAGGAGCGAAAAAGCCCTGAGTGTCCAGAGAACACCGAATAAACCCAACCAGACTGCGAGCTTCATAAAAAAGCTCGCAGTAGGCGAGAACACAGATGCGTGTGGAGCGTTCATAGCTCAGATCCTCCAAGATTTATCCTAGATCTGACAGTGTTTAAGGATTTATCACTGCCGATTATCCAAAAAACGGCAGTTAAGGAGGATGAAAATGGCGCAGGCGCTCAAAAGCACGAAGTATTTTGAACTTTTCTTAAGGCTTTAACCCTGGCGCCGTCAGGGTGAGCGTTCGACTGAGCTCACGCCGAAGTCACCGAAAATTCAAAAACTAAAGTGATTTTGGGCAGATGCCCCATTTTCAGACCCGCAACTGCCGTTTATAGGA
>CAZZLV010000043.1:0-12897 GCA_964655155.1 uncultured Bdellovibrionales bacterium | reverse complement strand
ATGGGTTATGACCCATCAGCAGCAATCGGCACCCACTCGATTCCGCGATGAGCCTGAAAATAAAACATCTGCGCCATTTTTCGCACTATTTTCATCCTCTTTAACTGCCGAATTTAGGATACAATGCATCCAATAGGACGCTCCAATCAAATGGGAGCGGCGGGCAAAAACACCCCCTAAACCAGAGCTACTCACCTGTGGGTCGTAATCACGCCGGTACCGCGCAGTACTACCACTCAGGTTCGCCGTTGATCAGCCCCCGTAATTGCTCTGCAACCCGAACGAGCTCTCCCTCTGGTTCTGCGAACATTCCAAAGTAGACACCCGCAAAAAAGATACATGCTAAAAGCACTAACTTCATTAGGAATCTCCTTTTCAAAAAACCTGCCTCCGCGGGCCCCTCTAGACCCAACGGAAGTCGATAAGCTCAAAGCAACTTCGGCCAATTCGCCTAGGTTCCAATTACTTATACGACCAAAACATCCCCCCGCTCCAAACAACACCTTGGCTTGGGCCTTTCAGCCCCACCCAAGTTCAGATTCCATACTACGTTCGATCGCTTCTACAACTAATTACTTTTTTTATTTCGCAACTGCTGCACAAGGCCGCCCCTTCATCATCCTAAAAAGAGCAGTTAAGGTGGACTAAACCTAAATTCGGCAGTTGCGGGCCCGAAAACGGCGCATCTGGCTAAAATCACTGCGGCTTTTGAATTTTTCGGAGGCTTGAAACCTGGCACCGCCAGAGTGAGCATCGAAAATTCAAAAGACAGATTAATTCTGGGCAGATATGCCATTTTCAGAACCGCAACTGCCGTTTTTCGGTTCTACATACCCTGCTGGCCACCAGCCACGACAATCCAGAAACCAAGAGTACGACTGTCGTACACTGAAGCGCCCAAGCTAAGCTACCCAGCTGATCAGCCAGGGCGCCGATTATAACCGGCCCAAGGAATCCACCGAACAATTGAATGCAAAAAATTGTCATGCCTTGGGTAAAAGCCTCATACCCTACCGGCGCGCGCGCTACTATAACCGAATTGAGCGGAGCTACCCCTGCAAAAATTAATAGCTCTGCCAGAAAACATCCCAATAAAAACAGGTGAATTGAGCTGGACACAAAGCAAAAACCTAAAAAAGGCACAGCAAGGATAGTCGTCCATGCTACAAAGCCTATAAGACTAACTATTGAGTCCTCCGAATTAGCCGCTAAGCGCGAAGCAAGAAATCCTCCGCCGAGCGTGCCCAGGAGTCCCGTTACCACCAGAATCACACCAAACAAGGTGGCAGACGAAGCTTCAGAAAGTCCCAAGCTCGTCCCGTGACGTACTACAAACGCAGCTACACCATTCAAGGTGAATGTGTTCAACACGTATCCAACTATAACTAACACCAAGAAGGGTCTCTGAGCTATCAAGCGCAGACCACTAAGAACGCCCGTCTGATTCTGCACCATATCCGAAGGATCTAGCGCAGAAGGTGAATATGCTAGACTCTCTCCCCGTAGACGGAGAAATCCGAATGCAAGCACCACTCCCGGAATGGCTGCCATAAGAAACAGTTCACGCCAGCCGTACACCGCCGCTATCTGACCACCTGCAACATACCCAAGTGCCGAGCCAACCGGGATTGCAACATAAAAGACTGAGAGTGCCCTATTGAAAACTAGGGGATCCGAGATCCTACCCTTGAGGTACACCGGGACGATTGCTCCGTAGCAAGCCTCTCCAACTCCAACAAGTATACGTGCAACGACAAATGTAGCTACCGAGCTGGCCCAAGCTGTCATGGCCGTTGCAGCGCTCCAGGCAAAGAGACCAGACGCCATCACGCGGCGACGATCGAAACGATCACCCAGGTATCCAAAAATTGGTGAGAATACAAAGTATCCCAAGACAAAGGCTGACATGAGATAACCAGCCTGGGTATTGGTCAATAAAAACTCCTTGGTGATGCTCGGTTCAACAGACTGAACTATGTACCGGTCGAAGTAGTTAAGAAGATTTACCAAGGTCAGGAAGAGCACCGTGACTATCGGCATAACTAGACCTCACAAAATCCCTAACCACTCAGCAGTTTTTAACCTAAATTCGGCAGTTAAGGAGGATGAAAATGGCGCAGATGGCTAAAAGCACGAAGTATTTTGAACTTTTCGGAGGCGCAACCCTGGCACCGTCAGGGTGAGCACCGAAAATTCAAAGAACAAAGCGATTTTAGACATATGCTCTATTCCCAGACCCGCAACTGCCGCTTCTAGGATTAACGTACCTTATACGAAGCCGTAAACAGCTCGTCGTCACGGATCTCAATCGGAGCATTCGGTATCACCATTGGCTCCCGGTGGCGACCGACGCCTAGCTCACTCTTTGTTGACAGAAATCGAAAACTGCGATCCATTACCCTCTGGAATACGGGTGCCGCAAGAGTACCACCGTAAATACTTTTTGCTCTGGGCTCATCGATAATAACCATAGTCGTCAGATTGCGACCGACCCCTAACTGTGCCCCATCAGCAAATCCAACGAACGATGCAACGTAAGAGCCGTGTTGATAACCCCGACCTGTTGGCGAAGCCTTCTGAGCCGTTCCAGTCTTTCCACCAACTCTAATACCAGGTATCGCCGCTTTAGCCCCAGTACCGTGCTTATCCTCAACAACGCCGTACATCATCTCACGAGCGACATTGGCAGCTTTGTCCGAGATTATGCGCCGCCCCTCAGGGATGCCACCTTCATCTATGATCACTGATAGCTCTGGCAGTATCCCTCCGTTAGCGATCGCCGCTACCGCCCTGACGACCTGCAGAGGAGTAACTGCAACCCCTTGCCCGAAGGAATGCGTAGCAACATCAACCTTACTCCAAGTGGGCTCGGGCCTTAAAATACCGGCTGACTCGCCCGGGAGTCCTAAATCACTGGTCTGACCGAAACCGAATCTACGCAGATAGGAATACAAACGCTCGCTACCCAAACGGATACCAACCTTGGTCATGCCGATATTGGAAGATCGCACCACAACGTCATGGAATGGGATGATCCCTGAGGGATGCACATCCTTAATAGTATGCCTTGAAAAAGGAAACCGACCATTTTCGCAATTAATCAGATCTTTGGCATTTACAACCCCTGCGTCTACGGCCGCAGCAGCTACCATCGGCTTCATAACCGAGCCAGGCTCAAAAACCGCCTCTACAAGAAGATTACGCAGCTCATTCTTAGAAGAGTGCGAGGGGTTATTAAAGTTAAAACTCGGCGATTGGCTTAGTGCGATAATCTCGCCGGTATCAGAGTCGATCATCACCGCCATCGCCTGCTTGGCATTTGCCTCCTTACGACCGATCTCAAGCTCTTCATCCATGATAATCTGCAGGTCGGCATCTATGGTTAACTTAAGCTCGTGCCCACGAGGCGGAGCAAACGGCTCAATATCTTCGCCAACGCCTGTGTGAATTATCTTACCGAGCGCATCACGCCCCGCACGTGTCTTCATGTGCTCCTCACGTAGCCGCTTCTCGTACACACTTTCGACACCAGAGAGTCCGGTTCCATCGAGTCCCACCTTACCTATTAGAGCACTTGCAGCATTGTTATAGGGATAGAATCTTCGCGACTCTAAAACACTCCCCACACCAGGTAGACTCAGCTCGGTTATTTTACGCGCTTCATATCGGGGGATCTGACGCTTAATCCAAACAAAGGGCTGTTTACTATCTATCTTATCAGCTATCAACGCCGGCTTAGTCTTAAGCCCCTTGGAAAGCTCTTTAAGAACGAGGTGACGATCTCTTATCTGTCGAGGGCGGATGTATACCGACTCAGCAGGCACTGACACAGCTACCAACTTCCCGTTACGATCGATAATTGGGCCGCGCTCAGATGCTATTTCAACATCAGCAACGTGCTGCTTGATAGCCCACTCCTGCCACCGTTCATGGTCGGACACCTGAAGGCTGTACATGCGCGCAACGAGAATTCCGCTCCAGATAAGCGCAAATAAACCGATAATTCTTAACCGCACCGGGCGTTTTACTGCAAGCGCCGCCACAGATGTCGACTGACGCCGTAAGATGGCAAAATCAATCCCCACCAGCGACTCTTTACGGGACGATCTCAGAACAGCCTCTGGCTCTGTCAGCCGCTGAGCCTCTAAAACTGAAGAATCAAAGGGAAGTTTAAACTGCGCCACCATGAAACTGCGCCACCATGATCAATAAATTATAAAAACACGCCCTAAAATTGATACAGATCGAGGCCCCTTATGTATTTCATGAGCCTCTCAGCGCCGACTCTGACAACTAACTTTTCGGGCCCGCTTTATTTAAACCTTTATAAGTCAAGCAACACATGACTTATGAAGGTTTCAATAATCGTGCGGCGGATGCCGCACAAAACAATAAACAGAGAGCTGCGAAAGTTGCTTTACTTTCGCAGATCTCTGTAGGCACTCAGTAAGTGAGCCGGACGCTGCGCTCTGAAGAGTGTTCTTCAAGCTGTGCCATCCTACGAGCCGAGATACTTAGCGAATCTGGCCTCAACAAAACCGAACGCTGAAGCTCAAGCTCGCGCCGCTCCATATCGAGTTCGACAGTGCGCGATCGCTCACGAGCAAGCTGGTAACCCACATCAGTAGCCTCTAGCTTGATCCATACCTTGGCCCCGAGTACAACCAGCAATGCTACTGCTGCCACCAACTGCGCTCTTAACGAGACGACCGCTGCCTCGCGTTTAACGTAAACCGACTGGTACTGCAAACAAACTGCCATATAAAACCCTCATTCGTATCAATGTACTTTGTTAAACATTTTCTGTCGCTACCAAAAGTGACATCTAAGTGAAATTTATACTTCAAAAAAATCTGACTAAACAAACTCAAAGATGCGCAACCGCGCACTGCGTGACGCCGAATTCAATCGCAATTCATCTTCATCCGGACAGATTGGCTTACGCGAAACACACCGTCCGAGCTGCCTATCCGTGCGCGGCCCACGCCACGAAGCAGGATAGCTGCCTGCTGATTCCCAGCGGCGCATCTCGCGAGCCACCAACGTGTCCTCAATCGAATGAAATGTGATCACCGCTAATCTAGCTCCTGCGCCTTTTACCAACTCAGGGGCTGCGCCCATCAGATCAGCGATCTCTTCGCGCTCACGATTTATTCTCATGCGCAGAGCCTGAAAGACAACCGTCGCTGGGTGAACCTTCGACGCCCCCTTCTTACCCAAAAACGAGGTGCGAACTACTTCTGCTAGCTGCTTTGCACTCTCAAATGGCCGCTCTGCAATCAGCACGCGCGCCAGCTGTCGCGCTGATTGTCCAACGCCACCCTCTACGAGCGCGCGGTATACCTCACGCTCAGTGGCAGTATTAATAAAATCCTGCGCAGTCAAATCCGACTCCTCATCCATGCGCATGTCGAGAACACCTTCGTCTGCGAAAGAGAAGCCCCTACCCTCGCGCAGTTGATCGGTTGACATCCCCAAGTCAGCAAGGATGCCATCGAAACGAGTGCGACCCACAACCTCACGCACCTGAGAAAATGGTGCGTGCATAAGAGTAAGCCGCTCTCCATAATTATGAGCCCACCGAGAGCCGCGCTGAATAGCTCGCCGATCGCGATCGAGCGCAACAACCCAACTATCCGGGCTGGCATCGAGAAGCGCCCTCGTGTGACCACCGCCACCAAACGTACAATCAAGAAACATTCCCCCTCGCTGCGCTTGAAGCTGCTCTACTACTGCATGCAATAATACGGGGACATGTACTGCTCCGCCGTTACCACTACTCATATATCCACATCTGCAAACAGATCTGGATTCTCTAAGAGCGCCTGCTCAGAAGCAGCAAATATCGAATCCCAGACCCGTTTATCCCACATTCTAAATCCATGTATCGAAGCCGTGAACACGACCTCTTTGTCAAATCCAGCGTACGCTCGAAGATATGTCGGAACTAAAATGCGTCCGTTACTATCGATTGGACACTCTGATGCGCGGCTTAGGTAAAAGTTCTCTAGCCTCTGCAGCTTACTACTAAAGCGACTCTTCTCTCGCAGGCGCGACTCAAAATCCTCCCACTCGCCGAGACTAAAGCCCTCGATGCACCGAGAGCCCTCAGAGATATAGTTGGTAAGAACAACCCCTCGCTTCTCCTGTTCACCAAGGACTCGGCGAAACTCGCTGGGGAGGCTAATGCGCCCCTTGTCATCAAGGCTATGGACACAATTTCCACGGAAAGAAACGAACGGCGAGCGGGCTGGTGAACGAGCAGGAGACACGGAACGCTCAGTTAGATCTTGTGCTTTCTGCCCCTCCTGCTTTTCCATCATCCACCAATCCGCCGCCGTCTAGGGGAATACAACCAAACGCAACAACCGAGAGAACAACCAAGGAAATATGGGCCATTATACCACTATGACCCACCTCATACCATCATCGTACAGATCATGCCGGCTTCAGTCAATCGACTAAAATATCAGGAGAGGCGCAAGGATTCGGCGGGTGTCGTGACAAGACCTATCATCCTAAATTCGGCAGTTGCGGGCCCGAAAACGGCGCATCTGGCTAAAATCACTGCGTCTTTTGAATTTTCGGTGCTCACCCTGACGGTGCCAGGGTTGCGCCTCCGAAAAGTTCAAAATCCTTGGTGCTTTTAGCCACCTGCACCATTTTCGTTCTCCTTAACTGCCGAATTTAGGATCATCAAAGACCAAAAATGCGCTCAAGTTGCTGAAATGCCTATAGCGTTTTTCAAAAGTCTAGCGTTTTTCACGGGTCCGTAGCGATATAGCGGCTTTTGGAAAAATGTATCGATTCGCGGACGCGAATCAAAACAACAACCTATAGTAATTTACGGCAAAAGCCTTGCCAGTTTTACCAGCACGGACTTTTGCAGATCACTATAAGCAAGGCAGCACCTAGCGCGCATCATGATGCTCTTTCTAGATTTACTCTTGCTACGTCTTTAAGGATGGTAGCGGCTAAACTGTGCTACACCGGTTATTCAACCGTAACGCTCTTGGCTAAGTTGCGCGGAAGATCTACGTCAGTACCATTCATAACGGCAACGTGATAAGCCAGGAGCTGTAAGGGGATGTTGAGCAGGAGCGGACTAAGCTCGTTAGAAACATAGGGCACCCGTATAACTGACTCGGCCTGCACCCCGGTTAATCTATCGTCCGCCGCATCTGTCACCACAATTACTCGCGCCCCACGCGCTTCGACCTCTTTATAATTAGAAAGGGTCTTATCGAACATTAGGGCATCTCGCTGCATGATGACTACTACCGGCATTTTTTCGTCAATCAAGGCTATTGGGCCGTGCTTCATCTCCCCTGCCGGATATCCTTCTGCATGAATGTAAGAAATCTCCTTTAGCTTTAATGCTCCCTCTAATGCTATCGGATAACAGGTGCTCCTACCAAGAAATAGGAAATCACGCGCTCCCGCAACTTTTCGGGCTACTGCGATGACATCATCGTCCACCTTGAGAGCTTTTGTAATCGCACCCGCCGCATGCACTAGCGTCTGCAGGACTGCTCGCCTCTCATCGGCCGACATGGTACCCATTCGCTCTGCTAGGAAAAGCGCAAGCAGCTCCAGAGCCACAAGTTGAGTCGTAAAGGCCTTGGTTGAGGCCACACTGATTTCAGGCCCGGCATGAGTATAGAGCACCATATCAGCGCGACGACTCATCGATGCACCCACAACGTTGCTTACCACTAGAACCGGGGCTATCCCGCGTGCACTCTCGATGGCCCCAAGGGTGTCAAGAGTTTCTCCAGATTGCGAAACGGCTACCACTAATGTATCCGAATCAAGAAGATTCGACCGGTACCTAAACTCAGAGGCGTAATCAACATCACACGGAATACGAGCGAATTTTTCAATAAAGAATTTACCCTCAAGGCATGCATGCCACGCCGTTCCACATGCCACGAGCACAATCCGCTTCAACCGCGGCGCCAACTGCTCAAGAGGAGCCAACTCGGGAAGCACAACAGAGCCACTTTCAGCAGAGAACCGACCACGCAAAGTATCAGCAACTGACTGCGGTTGATCAAAGATCTCTTTAAGCATAAAGTGCTTAAATCCTCCTTTTTGCGCCGTCACTGGATCCCATGACACACGCTCCTGGCGACGCTGCACGGCATTACCAGAGTTTTCAATGTAAATTGAATCGCTACTGACCTCTGCCAGATCGCCATCTTCCAGAACAATAATGTCTCGCGTGTGTGGCAAGAGCGCCGGAATGTCACTAGCGACGAAGTTCTCACCTTCTCCACGACCCAAGATAATCGGAGAGAAGTTCTTCGCCACAAAAATGCGGTCTGGAGTCTCAGCATCGATCGCCAAAAAAGCATAACTGCCTCGCACCAAAGAACACATGCGCCTTACGGCTTCAAGTGGCTCTGTTCCCTTTTGAAGCAAGCTATTGAGCAGATGCGCCGCCACCTCCGTGTCGGTTTCAGATTTAAATACACACCCCTGACTCTGAAGCTCGGCACGGAGCTCAACGTAGTTTTCAATTATGCCGTTGTGAATCAAACTGACACGACCAGCTGAGTGTGGATGCGCATTGTTCTCGGTAGGCCTACCGTGCGTGGCCCAACGGGTGTGACCAATACCCAGAGTGCTCAGCGACTGCCCACTGGAAGCACGATCACGAAAGAGTTTTTTTAACTCTGCGAGTTTCCCAGTTGCACGGGTAACCTCGATAGCTCCGTTGCGGTAAAGTGCTACCCCAGAAGAATCGTAACCACGATACTCAAGCGCCTCCAAGCCTCCAAGCAGAACGGGCAAAGCATCTTGAGTACCAACATATCCAACAATACCGCACATAGAAACGTTCCTCTACAATCGGTTCTATAGCGAACCACAAAAGTCCGTACCAGCAGAATGTTAACCTAAATTCGGCAGTTAAGGAGCACAAAAATGGTGCAGGTTGCTAAAAGCGCCAAGGATTTTGAACTTTTCTTAAGGCTTGAACCCTGGCACCGTCAGGGTGAGCACCGAAAATTAAAAAGCCGCAGTGATTTTAGCCAGATGCGCCGTTTGCTGGCCCGCAACCGCCGAATTTAGGTTTAATTCTAACTCAACCGAGACTAGCCTGTCACGACCTGCGTCAGTCGACTAGGGCCATAACCGATCTTTCGCTGTCTGATCATAAACAAACGCAGAAACAAAAGATCTGCAATCCAGCGTCCCGCACACTATCCCAGACCCAATCACACAGAACAATCCAAGGCGACTGGCCTGTTGGCACTAAGATTGCTCATCAACTTCTACCCAAGGTGATATAGAGTAGTTGCTTGCAAGGAAGACCCCCATGAAGATATCATCCAGAAATAGATCCACGATACGTCAGGAGACTCCTCCGGATCTGCTAACAGTGCGAAATCAGCGAAGAAAACCATCGCGGAGCTCTGCCCCAACAACCGATTTTGGCCGTACTCTTAAGGATCTTCTTGGAAATACCTTTAATCCTGGAGAAGTGAATGAGGAGGAACTTTTTGCCGCTACGACGCACCAACTTATCCTCAATCGATACGGTTCGACAGTAGCCGAAGACTTTAAGTCCGCCTTCAAGCTAAATATCGCCGACAAGCCGCCATCGGAACGAGTTGCCTCTGCAGAAAGAGCAGCAAAGGAATCGCTCAAGTTCTTTGTCAACTCAACCTTAATTACTAGAGATGAAGCCCTGCAGATTCGCCAACTCGCTATGGCTTCCGCCCAATTAGACGACAACGTTGACTTGGCGTGGGACTCTATGGGTGATACGAAAGCTGTTACATCCTTTAGTAACGGAGAGAAACTCGTACAGGGTCGCCTAGAAGCATCTGGAAATGCGCCGATCACAATCAGCCGCAAAAGTAGGGTCAAAACCCAAACACTTGGTGAATACGGTTCACCTGCCACTCCAAAAGTTCGGCGCGGCGGCAGCAAAGTAAAACAATCAGCATAAGCAACGGGAGACAGGGCTCAAGACATCATTAGTATTGTTTTGCTGGCAACTGCTCAGCGATTCTTCAGTGATTATTCATCCTAAATTCGGCAGTTAAGGAGGATGAAAATTGTGCAGATGGCTAAAAGCACGAAGTATTTTGAACTTTTCTTAAGGCGCAACCCTGGCACCGTCAGGGTGAGCACCGAAAATTCAAAAGACAAAGTGATTTTAGTCAGATGCGCCATTTTCAGACCCGCAACTGCCGAATTTAGGATCATACTCCTCGCAAACATCTTGGAGTATCTCTCTCTGGATGAGCTTCACCCGAATAATTGATAGCCTTATTTTGGCAGCTTTTCTTATCCTAGTCTGTAACGCAAACGATCCCACCACGCCGCAGGCGCTGGAACAGACCAGGCGAACTACACAGACGCTACAGCAACACACGCTTCCTATCATCCCTCAACTTAGGGGGTTTGGAACTAACACAGTAGCTGGGAGTGGAAGACACCTAACTCCGCCGCGATCGAGCATCTATCGCATTACAACGCTCAGCGATGGAGGGCCGGGATCACTTAGGGCATGTATTAATCTATCAAGGCCACGAACATGTATCTTTCAGGTCTCAGGTGAGATTCCACTGCGCTCAATTCTAAAAATCCGTCATCCATACATCACAATCGCCGGGCAAACAGCGCCCCGCCCCGGAATTACCATCACACGCGGTGGTCTCAGCATCGAAACTCACGATGTTCTGATTCAGCATCTGGCTGTACGCCCAGGAGACAGCCGAGAGGGTGTTCCCCCTCGTTTTCGTGACGCCATCTCCATCGGTGCCGTTCCACCGTCCGTTGCTCATAGAATCGTCCTAGATCATCTTTCGCTTACCTGGGCTCTGGACGAAAACCTCTCTACTGCATATCCCTTGACTCACGATATCACCATTGCTAATTCCATCATTGCTGAAGGATTGCATAATTCGATTCACCCAAAAGGCCCGCATAGCAAGGGCATCATGATCGGAAATGACTCACAAAGGATCACTTTGTACAGAAATGTGATCGCCGCAAATCACGAACGCAACCCGTACATCAAACCTGGTGCCAGTGTAGAAATGCTCAATAATATCGTATATGGCTGGGGCTCTCCTGGTGGATGGGCACTCTGCAACCTCTCCAACAACGATGGAGCTCCCGACCCAGTGCGACTCACTTTTATCGGCAATATCTACATCCCAGGTCCCTGGAGCTTTATCGCTCCACCGATATATGCAAAACACTTAGCTAAATCAAGCCGGCTATATGTAAGCGACAACAAACTGCTGATTACAGGGGGCGAATCTGCTGATCCGTGGAGTATCGCTGGAGTTGACGAAGAGGCCTTTAGAGCAAAAAACCCACCACTTGAATCTTCAGGCGTAGCTCCTGTAGCTACCGATGCCTTATCAAACGGACTGCTGGAGACGGTAGGTAGCAGGCCATCGCTTCGCTCGATGATTGACCGCAGAATCATCAAGGATATCAAGCTTAGAGAAGGCTCGATTAAAGATTGCCTTCGTGGATGCCCTAACGCAGCTATCCGTGTTGCTAGAAGGCCGGGCACTGCTTTCTATAAGGCACACCAGTTACATCTGCCAACGAACCCCTTCGGTGATAGCGATGGAGACGGCTACACGAACCTTGAAAATTGGCTCCACAGGATCTCGTAAACACTACAACCTGGAAACTCGATACCACTCACAAAGCTTAGCCATTCCATCCCTAAAGCTTGTCTTGGGGTCGTAATCGAGTAACTTTCTCGCTTTCGATATATCTGCATTGGTCACATCCACATCACCCGGCTGCGGAGGCAGTTGCTCAATCAGCAACTCTTTTCCGGTTACCTCGCGAACTATAGCCAGAGCCTCGTTGAGCGACACCGTTGCCGAGTTGCCAAGGTTAAAGATCTCGTACCCATAGGCTCTGTCTATGGCGTTGACAAAACCTCGAACAAAATCCTCAATAAAAGTGTAATCTCGCCTGGTTGTTCCATCTCCAAACTTCTTGATCGTGCGCCCAACCAAGGCTGACTCAATAAATAGCCAGGGCGCCATATCGGGTCTGCCGCGAGGCCCGTAGACTGTAAACGGACGAACAACATTAATATTAAGTCCGTAGAGGGAGTGATAAGTATAACTCAAAACCTCGGTTGCCTTCTTCGTTGCAGCATAGGGTGAGATTGGCTGGTCAGTGGCGCTATCATCCTCACGAAAAGGAATCGCTCGCGAATTACCATAAACGGATGACGATGACGTGACTACTAGATTCTGTACTCCCTTGCCTATCGCTCCTTGAAGGAGATTAAGCGTCCCTTGTATGTTAGCCTGCTCGTATAGGAATGGATCGGCTATCGATGGCCGAACCCCTGCTCGCGCCGCAAGATGCGCAACATGAGTGAACCGGTTCTTGGCATAAAGCGCCTCGACGACACTGCTATTAATTAGATCTCCCTCCACTAGCGAAAACTTTGGGTATTTGGAGAGCAACGCGATATTCTCTCTCTTAAAAGCAACCGGATAGTAGTCATTAACATTATCTATGCCTACCACCAAATCGCCCCGTTGTAGCAGTGTCTCTGCAACGTGCGACCCGATGAAACCCGCAGCTCCGGTTACTAGTACATGTTTCATAATGCTAACTATTCCTCAATTAATCTGCTTGTAACTACTCAGCACGTGCATCGACTGTAGCGTTAGCCCCTATTAACGGGCCGCTTTGCGGAGCAAAGCGGGGTGGAGACATTAACTACTCACCCAAAATAGTGCATCCCCGATCAGGGGATGACAAGAAAGAATGAACAACGAAATGGCGATATTGAAACATGAAGCATGAACCACAACGTTTAACCTAAATTCGGCAGTTAAGGAGAACGAAAATGGTGCAGGTGGCTAAAAGCACAAAGGATTTTGAACTTTTCTT
>CAZZLV010000042.1:6395-12910 GCA_964655155.1 uncultured Bdellovibrionales bacterium | reverse complement strand
TATGTATGTGCTACACTTCATATGCTTGTAGTCAGCCTGCTTGCCTGCAGCTCTTGCTGCTTTGCAGAGGAGTCGAGATTTCCAGAACCGATCTCAATCGTATCAACCACCACCATCATCGCTGATACGGCTAGAATCATAGCCGGTCCGTTTGGGCGCGTTACCTCGCTGATGGGCCCGGGAGTCGACCCGCATCTCTACAAGGCGTCCCCAAACGATCTTCGCGCTCTTTCCAAGGCTGCGATCATTTTTCATCATGGCCTGCACCTTGAAGGCACTATGGCAGACGCTCTAGAGAGGCTTGCCTCTCGAAAGACTGTAGTGGCTGTCTCTAAATCGATCCCGATAGAGAAGCTGCGCCTTGTAGCTGGCGGCGGTGCAACATCTGGCCCACAATATGACCCTCACGTATGGTTTGATCCGGCTCTATGGATTGAATGCGCCAACACGATTAGATCAACTCTGACCCAATACGATCCACAGCATGCGCTAGAATATACCGAGCGCTTTGAGGATCTACGCTCTGAGCTACTTAATCTCGATTCATGGGTGCGCCAACAGATACAGACCATACCATCTGCGCACCGGATTCTTATCACAGCCCACGACGCATTTGGCTACTTTGCAAGAGCGTATGGGCTTGAGGTATCAGCAATCCAGGGTGTGAGTACCGAAAGTGAGGCTAGTCTGCGCTCGATAAACGAGCTCGTAAGTAAGATAGTTTCCAGTGAAATCCCCGCTATTTTCCTCGAGAATACGATCTCTCCCAAAACCGTTGAAGCGCTAATTCAAGGCGCCAAGGCTCGCGGTCACACCGTCAGGATAGGCGGACTTCTGCTGGGAGACTCGCTGGGTAATACAGGCACACCAGAGGCGAGCTACGTAGGTGCCGTACGCTACAATGTTAATACTATTGTTGCCGGATTAACGAGCATTCCTGCCGCATTGACGGGAACAACGACGAGGATCGCACCATGAGCACACCTGCCATCGAGGTCCACGACCTGTGTGTCACCTATGGGCATAAACCGGTGCTCTGGGATGTCGACGTAGTCATACCTCAAGGAACTCTCACTGCCATAATCGGACCAAATGGCGCTGGTAAATCAACCCTGCTTAAAGCCGTCCTCGGATTAGTACCAACCGCAAGTGGCTACACAAAGACTCTAGGTGCTGCGATTAACTCGGTGCGTCGAGAGATCGCCTATGTTCCGCAGCGCGAGAGCGTTGATTGGGACTTTCCAGTCTCGGTGCTCGATGTAGTCCTAATGGGACGCTATGGAAAGCTTGGATGGTTTAGACGCCCCTCACGCAGCGACCGAAATATTGCCGAGCGCTGCCTTGAGCTGGTTGGCATGAGCCATGCTGTCTCACGGCAGATCAGCCAGCTATCAGGAGGGCAGCAGCAACGCGTATTCCTTGCACGCGCTTTGGCTCAGGAAGCATCGCTTTATCTGATGGATGAGCCGTTTGCTGGGGTTGATGCTACAACTGAGCAGGCGATTCTTGAGATACTCCGCGAGCTACGCCGATCCGGAAAAACAGTCATCACTGTACACCACGATCTCCAGACCGCACCGGAATATTTCGACTGGATGGTGCTTTTAAATTTTCACTTAGTGGCAGCCGGCCCAGCACACTCGGTTTTTACCCCTGACAACCTGCAAAAAACCTTCGGGGGCAGACTCTCAATCCTTGACCGTGTAAGTGAGGCTGTGCGTACCGGCAAGGCCCGAGAAGCTCAAGATTCATCAACAGAGGTAGGCTAATCGAAATGTCACTTGTTGAGCACTTAACTTCATTTAACACCTTGATCGTATTGCTCGCAACGGCCGTACTTGGATTTGCATGCGGAATTGTCGGCACATTTACCGTACTTCGCGAACGCGCGCTAATCGGTGATTGCGTAGCCCATGCAGCTCTTCCAGGAATAGCAGTTGCGTTTCTGATCTGCCACAACCGCGGATTCTCTGCGCTATTCATCGGTGCTATCGCCGCTGGATTAGTGAGTGCCTGGTGCATCTCAGTTATCTGCGCATACACCAGGATCAAGTCAGATTCAGCGATTGCAATCGTTCTCAGCTGCTCTTTTGGACTTGGGCTAACATTATCGCGCCTTATTCAAAATTCGCCGGACGGCTCAAGTGCCGGACTCGACACCTTCATTTTCGGAAAAGCTGCTACGATCTCAAGCTCTGATGTTTTAACGATATCGGCTGTGGCAGTAGTAACGATTATCGCTACCGTGCTACTTCGAAAGGAGTTTGCGCTACTTTGCTTTGATCGTCATTTTGCTAAGACACAGGGTTATCCGGTAACTTTGCTTGATATTGTGTTAATGACTCTGGTGTGTCTCTGTACTGCTGCTGGACTCCCTGCTATTGGTGCAGTAATGGTCGTAGCTTTATTGGTATTTCCGGCGGCAACTGCGAGGCTCTGGACAGACTCGCTCTCTCAGATACTCATTTTTGCCGGATTATTTGGAGTTTTTAGCTGCACCGGTGGTGTCATTGCAAGCGCAGTGGTGCCAACGTCAATCACAGCCACAGGCCTACCGACGGGCCCGCTAATAGTTCTCTGCGCAGCTCTAATTTTCGTCCTATCGCTCGCAATTGCGCCGAGACACGGAGTACTGATGGCTCGCCGCAGAGAAAGAAAACAGCAACATGTTTGAAGCATTAGGAATCGATGAATTGTGGGTACTGGCGACTTGCGCTGTATGCGCTGCCGCGTGCGCCATTCCGGGGGTATTTCTCGTACTATCACGTTCTAGCCTCTTAGCTGATGGGATCTCGCATTCTGCGCTTGCTGGTGTCGGTATTGCTTTTCTACTCACCCAGTCAAGAGCACCTCTAACTATGGCCATTGGAGCACTTGCTTCAGGTATCGTAACTGCCTGGCTTTCTGCGGTGATATCTAGAGCCAGTATCATTAAGTCAGATGCAGCTCTAGGCATGGTCTTTACAACCCTGTTTTCAATCGGGGTAATTATCGTTACCGCAGTGGCCCGTGAGGTAGACCTCGACCCAGGGTGCATACTCTATGGAATTCCGGAATTTATCGCCTTTGATACGATCACTGTTGCAGGACTTGAGCTACCCCGCGCATTTGTTTGGCTTGTTGGTCTCTTGGCGCTCAACGCGCTGCTGTGCTGCTTATTCTGGAAGGAATTAGGACTAGCGATCTTTGACCCACTGCTCGCTCAATCGCTCGGATTTAACCCAGCTAAGATCCACTACGGCATCCTTACTTCCGTCACTATAACAGTAGTGCTTTCCTTTGAAGCCTTGGGGTCTATCCTGGTCGTCACTATGCTAGTTGCTCCAGCTGCGGCTGCTTATCTCTGGAGCGATCGTCTAGTTACTGTGGTTATAATCGCTGTGCTGTTGGGGGTATTATCTGCTTTTGGAGGCTATCTCGGTGCGCTTACTATAAACTCTTCAGTCGCAGGTGTTATGAGCGTTGTGGCAGGCGGACTGTTTATCTTGGCAGCATGCTTAGCTCCCCAGCGCGGGATCGTACCAACGTTCATTGCGCGCACCGCGCTGCGGTGTCGGATCGTACGCGATGACATCTTAGGTCTCCTCTTTCGCTGGCATGAGGTTGCTGCTCAACTACCCTCCAATATGGGCCCGATTAATGAGAGTGCAGCCAAGCCACTTACAGCTTCCCAGATCGGTCGGGCAATTAGCCCTCGGTGGGCGACTCTTTATGCGCTACGCGCACTCACAGTTCGTGGCGAAATCATATCATCCAAAGATGGTGGGGTGCGCCTCTCAGAGCGCGGACTCGTTGAGGCGCGCGCAGTTGTCCGCTCGCACCGACTGTGGGAGGCATACTTAGCCAAGCACCTTTCTCTGCCCACCGATCACCTCCATGCGCCGTCAGAGCGAGCCGAGCACTATATAGGCCGAGCGCTGGCTCGCGATATAGCAGAGGATGTTGAAAGCAAGAGAGACCCGCATGGGCGGGTTATTCCCTAGTCCGTATTTTTCACGAAGCTCGTTGCGCTCTCCGTGAAAAATACGGGATAGCTAGCCTTTGATCGTCGCCAAGCCACCATCAACACCGAATACCTGTCCCGTTATCCACGCACCATCTTCGCTTAAGAGCACTCCAGCCAACGCACCGACGTCATCCGGCTGCCCTAATCTGCCAAGTGGATGTAGCCCTGTAGAAAACGCTACAGCAGATGGATTTGAGGTAATCTTCTGGCTCATCTGAGTCGCAACGAGTCCTGGGGCGACACAATTAAAACGTAGCCCACGTGCTGCATAGGTTGCTGCTGCAGAGAGCGTCAAGCCAATAATTCCAGCCTTCGCTGCAGCGATCGCCTCGTGATTAGCCAGGCCGATCCGCGCTGCAGCCGACGAGAATAGAACTACCGAACCTCCGCTAGTCATCACCCGAGCGGCAGTTCGTACGATACGAAACGCTGATGTCAGATTAATATTGATCAATTCGACAAACTCAGTCTCACTCGTTAGATGGGCTGGTTTGAGCAGTATCGAGCCAACGCAGTGTGCAACTCCTCGCACCGTGCCAAGCATTTCAGTGGCAGAGGCAAATGCCGCTTCTACCTGTTCAAGACTTGTAACGTCGGCAACTACATACCCCGTCGCGCCGACTGCGCTGGATTGTGAAGCCAGTCGCCCTTCGTTGCGACCGACAAGACACACAGGTATCTTACGTCGCGCAAGATCACGCGCTATCGAACCACCTATTCCACCACTACCACCAAATAACAGAACTCCTGACATGCACCCTCCCTGATTGTACTGCTATAGTGATCCGCAAAAGTCCGTGCCAGTAAAACTGGCAAGGCTTTTGTCGTAAATCACTATAGGTTGTTGTTTTGATTCGCGTCCGAGAATCGATAGCGTGCTTACCGCTTAAAAACAGCCCTTTGGTTGTGTTTTATTTCTTGCCATACCCTGATAAAGCCTCGGTGATTACCGCATAAGCACCGAAATTTCAAAAGCTTAAGTTATTTTAGCTATATGTGCCATTTTATGGTACGCAACTGCCCTTTTAAAATCATATCGATCTTTGGTGATTTACAGCAAAAAACGCGTGAGCTTAAACGACCCTCACTTTCGCAGGTCACTATAGATCTTCACAAGCCATATCCTTGTTATGAAGACTCACGTAAATTGCGCGGCATCTGAAAGTTATAGTGAGTGACAGAATCTAGCTACGAAATTCTGTCACTTGTTATCCTAAATTCGGCAGTTAAGGAGAACGAAAATGGTGCAGGTGGGTAAAAGCACCAAGGATTTTGAACTTTTCGGAGGCGCAACCCTGGCACCGTCAGGGTGAGCACCGAAAATTCAAAAGCCGCAGTGATTTTAGCCAGATGCGCCGTTTTCGGGCCCGCAACTGCCGAATTTAGGGTTATACAGCCGCACCCATCAGCATAAAAACACCACCAAGGTATTGTTTTACATCAATTTCCTAACTCAGACGCCGAACAGTTCCGCGATCAACTCCGAGCAATAATGCCGCCTGCACCTGATTTCCTGCGCAGTTATCTAGCGCCTGGCGTACCAATTCACGCTTAAATGACTCAACCTGCTCATGAAACGAGGCCGCAATTTTATTAGTTGCTGGCGCAGACCGATCATGGCAATCCATCGGCGATTCGCGACGAACTCCGCGCTCTCCCAATACCACATCGTGCTGCTGTATAGTGCTGCGTCCGCTAAAATGGGCACGATAGGCTCCATTCTCAATTACCCCCTGAAGCTCGCGGATGTTACCAGGCCAGGAATATTCCTGCATCTCTATCAAAAGGCGCGACTCAATATCAAATACATTTAGACCCTCGCGCCGACGAATCGTTTTCAGAAACGCAGCCGCAAGTGGTGCTATATCCTCTTTGCGCTCACGAAGTGGTGGTATATTGATTACATTCTGCGCGATTCTGAAGTGCAGATCCTTGCGTACCACCCCTTCATTTAGCACCTGACTGAGCGGTTTATTCATCGCGGTAATAAATCGGCAATTAACTCGGTGGTAGCTATCGGAACCAACTGGCCTGACTCGCTGCTCCTGTACTAGATCCAAGAGCAAAACCTGTGTGTCCCTTGGCACTGCGTCAAGCTCATCGAGAAAAAGTGTGCCTCCATCTGCCTCCAGCACCAGTCCGCGACGACTCTCAATAGCGCCGGTAAAAGCCCCCTTGGTGTGACCAAAGAGTTCGCTCTGCACGATATCGCCACCGCCAAAATTAGGGTGATAATGAACGAATTTTTGGGTGCGACGCGCGCTCTGGTCGTGGATCAATCGCGCACACAAGCTTTTACCGGTACCGGTTTCTCCCAAAAGCAAAACAGGCTGTGATGTTGCGGCCGCAAAAGCAAGATCGTTGCGTAGTTTCTTGATCGCAATACTTTCTCCGCACAGCTCTCGTGCACTAGCCACCCCTGCTTCGTATGTTAGCTTTTCAAACTCTCGTCGCAACTCAGCTTGAATAATTGCATCCTGAATTAATGCCGCAAGGTGCTCTGGATCCA
>CAZZLV010000042.1:0-6295 GCA_964655155.1 uncultured Bdellovibrionales bacterium | reverse complement strand
GCACATATTGTGTGCGGTGCAATAAGCTGTGATAGCACACGCACTAGACTTTGCACCAACTCTGCATCGTCATCGACTAGGAGGATATCCGCCATTAACTTTCTCTAGATCAAATCGATACTTATCTGAACCTTTACTCGTTGGTCCTCGCATAGTACCGCAACTTCCCATCCGTGATCACGAAAAATCAGATCAGCTAGCCCTGCTTCAACAACAAAACGCTCTCCTAGCTGTGCTGCGGCAAAGGTTCGCAGTGAGTCGTAACGCTCTGAAAATTCAATATTCCTGCGCGATCTTGGAACTATTGTTATCCAACCTAAATTTTTGCTAGCTTTAAAATATCCGTCAATCTCACCCACTAGTTCACGAAGCAGTGACACCGCCAGCTCAAATAACCCCGGCGATACAATTACTGCTGCCTCTGCCGCAGCGATATCAATCGCCGCTGATAGACCACACGACATCAGTAGCTGTTCTAGGTTAGTAACCTGCTTTTCATCGCTGCAGCTACCCAGCACACCAAAGTGGCCCAGTCCTGCCGAGATTGCGCCACACCGAGCACGTGAACGCTCGACCTCAGCCGGATCGATGATTGTTGCAATATACGCCAGATCATTAGTAATTACTGACAGGTCTCCTCTAATTCTGTGCGCAAGAGCCCGCAGTATTCGCGCGCAAAGCTGCAATTCACTCTCTTGGGCGACTGCCTTTTTCATGGCGATTTAGGCCCGAACTTTGTTAAACCCATCGAGCGCGGCTACCTTATAACACTCGGCTAGAGTTGGATAATTAAAAACTGCGTCGCGCAGGTAGCCCAAACCACCTTTGAGCGCCATCACTGCTTGACCGATATGAACTAGCTCTGTGGCATACTCGCCTATAATGTGCACCCCTAGCACCTCAAAAGACTCCCGATGAAAGAGCACTTTTAGCATGCCATCTTCATCTCCTAAAAGTTGGCCTCGCGCAATTTCTCGATAGCGCGCAACTCCGGTCTCGTACGGAACGCCCTTCTCAGTTAGTTCACTCTCATTTAACCCTACCAACGATATCTCCGGAATAGCATATATACCGTAGGGCAATGGCACCTCAGCAATCGATTCCTGCACGCCAAATGCGTGACACGTAGCTAGACGTCCCTGGCGCGCTGAGGTCGATGCCAGCGCGGGGAAACCGATAACATCACCTGCTGCATAAATGTGTGGTTGGGATGTTTGAAAATTTTCGTTAACTATCAGCTTTCCACGCGCATCGGTTTCAATTCCTACATTATTTAGACCGAGAGTATCGGTAGCACTCACCCGTCCTGCAGAGTACAGCACGCAATCAGAGACGATCACTTTGCCGCTCTTTAAAACGGTCACAACCTGCTTGTCATCACGTAAAGCACAGCTAGCAACCTCTTCGCCGAGTCGCAATCGCACACCAAGATTTCGCAGCTGAAATTGAAAGTTTTCAATTATCTCCTCGTCGACAAAACCTAGCAGCCTTTTGCGCTGATCAACTATCGTGACGTTTACTCCAAGAGCTGCAAACATCGATCCGTATTCGGTGCCGATCACTCCACCGCCTACCACTAGCATTTCACGGGGCAATGTTTTAAGGCTCAGCACATCGTCGCTATCGAATATCTGCTGCCCGTCAAATTGCACATTATCTGGTCGATAAGGCCGTGCTCCAACTGCGACAACAAATTTCTCGGATCTCTTGCGCACTACACCCTTGATAGAGGAGATCTCAACTGTATGCTGATCAAGAAACGCTGCATGACCGTAAAGCACATCTACTTTGTTACGCTGAAGCTGATTTTTAATCACTTCAACCTCAAGCTGCATCACCTTGTTGCAGCGCAACGTCAGGTCATGCATCGTGATGTCCGACTTGACCCGGTAGCCAGCTCCATAGATGTGTCGCTGCCGGAAGCCCGAGAGGTAGAGCACTGCTTCCTTAAACGACTTACTGGGTATAGTGCCGGTATTGACACAGACCCCCCCTACCACTTCCCGACGGTCGATAATTGCAACGCGCTTGCGCAGCTTGGCCGCCTGTATGGCTGCCCGCTGTCCTGCAGGCCCGCTGCCTATAACTATCAGGTCGTAATCGTAAGACCCGCCGGACTGGCTTGAGATAGTGTTTTCGTTGGTGCTTGTCATGATTGATTCCTGGGCATTTAGATGCTTTAGTGAAGTTTCGTGGAGCGGTCGGCAGGTGCTCTCCAACTAATTGATTATACAGCTCTTGTTTATACAGGACTGGTCTAAAAGGTAATCTTACTTGTTATGATCTCTGAAAACGATATTGAAAAGCTGGCTTCCCTGGCACGCCTGGAACTAGACCCTAGCATAAAACCGATTGTAACCGGACAGGTAAATTCTATTCTGGAGTACGTCCAGCGTCTAAACCAGGTAGACACTTCTAACATAGCCGCGATGAGCCACACACTCGAGGCTACCAACGTACTGCGCGAGGACGAGGTCTGCCCTGTTGGCTCACAGCCTGAGCCTGTAGCTCTTGGCGATCAAACTATCACCAAGCAGGCGATGCTAAGCACTGCTGACCTGCTCAGCAATACCCCCGATCACTCAGGAACGTTTGTGCGCGTGCCACTTATCGTTGAGTAAAAGTTTAAGAGAGCTGTTATATGACTGACCTACCCTCCCTCTCCGTCACAGAGATTCGAGCAGGTCTCGATGCCAAGAAATTTTCATGTGTTGAGCTAACAAAGGCGTGCCTCGACAAAGCTGCGCGCCTCTCAGCTCTTAACTGTTTTACTACGATTTCAGATGATGCAGCTCTCAAGAGCGCTGAAATTATCGATTCTCTGATCCGCAGCGGCAAAAGCGCTCCGTTACTAGGCGTTCCGATTGGTATTAAGGACGTAATCTGCACCAAGGGAGTTCGCACAACGGCTGGCAGTAAGATACTTGCTAACTTCATCCCACCTTATGACGCTACAGTTGTGCGCAAACTAAGAACCGCTGGCACTGTATCGCTTGGCAAGCTGAATATGGATGAATTCGCTATGGGTTCTTCTAATGAGAACTCAAGCTTTGGTCCAGTACGCAACCCCTGGAATCTAGAGTGTGTTCCAGGAGGCTCCAGCGGCGGCCCTGCAGCTGCTGTTGCAGCTGGGATCTCTCCGATTACTCTCGGAACTGACACAGGCGGCTCGATCCGCCAACCAGCGGCTTTCTGTGGCATCGTGGGACTAAAGCCGACCTATGGCAGAGTCAGTCGTTACGGAGTGATCGCATACGCATCCTCACTCGATCAGGTTGGTGCCTTCGGTCGTAACGTGCGTGATTGCGCTATCGCCACCCAAGCCATCTGCGGAGCAGATCCCAACGATGCTACATCAGCCAACATTAAGGTGCCCAATTTTGAAGACAAAATCGGCAAGTCGATAAAGGGGCTTAGAGTTGGGATACCCAAGGAATACTTCATCGATGGGCTCTCTGCGGATGTTAAGGAAGCCACCTCCAAAGCGCTCAAGGTGCTTGAGGAGTTAGGTGCAATACCGGTTGAGATCTCTCTGCCCCATACAGAGCTTGCGCTATCGGTATATTACATACTAGCACCCGCAGAGGCATCGTCTAATCTAGCTCGCTACGATGGCATCCGCTTCGGGCACCGCGCTCAAGGCGATCTGGATCTTAAGAGCCTCTACTGCAAATCTCGCAGTGAGGGTTTTGGTCGTGAGGTACAACGCCGCATTCTCGTTGGAACCTACGTGCTCTCATCAGGCTTCTATGATGCCTTCTATGTCAAGGCTCAGAAGGTGCGATCGCTAATCGTCAAGGACTTTCATCAAGCCTTCGATAATTCATGTGATATTATCGCCTCACCCACTACCCCAACTCCACCGTTTAAGTTGGGCGAAAATTCTAGCGATCCGCTGACGATGTACCTTAATGACATATTCACCATTACGGTAAACCTAGCTGGACTTCCCGGATTGAGCATGCCGTGCGGATTCTCCGAACAGGGGCTACCGATAGGAATCCAACTAATCGGCAAGCCGTGGGATGAGGAAACTATATTTCAGGTCGCTTCTGCGTATGAGGGGGCTACTGATTGGCACAAGCGCAGACCGCCAACGCAGTAGTAGAATGTGAAACTATAGCGAACGATGATTTCTAAAGGGCGTTAATAACATGGATTACGAGACCGTTATTGGGCTTGAGGTGCACGTACAGCTCTCAACTAAATCGAAGATATTCTCCAGTGCATCTGCTGCCTACGGCGGAGAGCCAAATGAATTTATTGATCCGGTCACACTTGGACTTCCAGGAGCATTACCAGTTACAAACAAACGTGCAGTTGAATTCGCCATAATGCTTGGTTTGGCTACAAACTGCGAGATCCGTCGTTTTAACCGTTTTGCTCGTAAGCACTACTTCTATCCAGACCTGCCAAAAGGTTACCAGATATCTCAGTTTGATGAACCGATCTGCGAGCGTGGTCACATAGAATTCTTCATCGAGGAAACCAAGCGAACAGTGGGGCTTAAGCGAATCCACATGGAAGAGGATGCCGGCAAGAATATCCATGATAGCCGCACCAATTCCTCGCTTGTTGACCTAAATCGAGCTGGAGTACCCTTACTTGAGATCGTCTCTGAGCCCGAGATTCGTTCGCCGTCAGAGGCGGCAGCCTACCTACGCTCCATTCGTCAACTAGTGCGCTACTTAGAAATCAGTGATGGCAACATGGAGGAAGGAAGTCTTCGCTGTGACGCCAATATCTCTCTACGTCCAGTCGGTCAGTTGACCTTCGGCACGAGAACCGAGATTAAAAACCTCAACTCATTTAAATTTGTCGAGCGCGCCCTGGAATACGAAATAGCTAGACAGACAGCTGTTTTAAAGTCCGGGCAGACGGTCGTACAGGAAACACTCCTGTTTGATAGTACAAACGGCACAACTCGTCCGATGCGCTCAAAAGAGGAGAGCGCAGATTATCGCTACTTTCCCGATCCCGACCTCCCTCCAGTTGTCGTTGAGGAGAGTTGGATCCGCGAAGTTCAACGAACACTCCCTAAGTTGCCGGCGCAATGGGCGAATGAACTTGTCGCTGAATTCGGTTTGTCGCTGTACGATGCAATGGTGTTGACCACAGAACGCGCCTCGGTGGAGTACTTCTACCAAGTTGTCTCGGCTGGCGGCAACGCAAAAGCCGCCTGCAATTGGGTAACATCGGAGCTTTTTGGAATGCTCAACAAAGCCGGGCTTTCTATTGAGCAGACTCCGGTCTCTGCCAAGGATCTCGGCGAACTAATTCATTTAATTGAAACCGATGTGATCTCCGGCAAGATCGCCAAGACGGTCTTTGAGGAGATGTTTACAACCTCACGCGACCCAAGCTCGATTATCCAAGACAAGGGATTGAAACAGCTCAGCAACGACGATGAGATCCTGGCGATTGTTAAGGCCGAGTTTGATGGCAACCCCGGTCAGCTTGCTGGATACCTGGGCGGGAATGAGCGCCTGCATGGGTTCTTTGTTGGTCAAGTAATGAAGGTTACCGGTGGCCAAGCTAACCCCAAGAAGGTTAATGAACTGATCCGCCAAGAGGCTGCCAGACGCAAACCGTAGTTGATATGCCTAGCGAAATCATTAATCATCTGCGTGCTTCTGCGGCAACCCTTGATCCGCAGGTATGCGCCTTTTACCTGCGTATTCCGCGCAGTCAAGTAGTGCTCCTACAAGCCTACTTTGAGCTATATGATGGCGTTGGCACCGTGCGAACCATAACTGGCACAGAACCAGTTGTATGCATCATGACCACGCACGGACAAATAGAAGACTGCCTCGGAGTTCTAGAAGCTATCCGCGATGACGTTCAGTGGGAAGTAGCTGCCTCTGTTGATTGATTAATCCGGCAATTAAATACCCGTCGTTTTACGCGCTCTGGTCGGATTCATAAACCTAATCCGTATTTTACACGAAGCTCGCTGCGCTCGCCTTGAAAAATAGTCAAAAAGAGGCCATCCATGGCCTTTTTCTTCATCGCCTACAGTTTGTGTGGGACCCCATAGTGCCCACACAAACTGTAGGCTCCAAATTCCTCCGCTGCGCTTCGGAATTTGCAAGTGCTTCCGTGCACTTGCTCGCCTGAATCTCGCACTTTCGTGCAATATTCGGGCTAGCGCCCATCCGCTGGAGCAGGGCATCGCAGTTCTCCCGCTATCTACTTAGAGACGTTGGAAGTTTCGAAAAGGATAAAAATGTGCGGGCAGAGGAAGTTTAACTTAATTATCTCTGTAACTTCCGCACATTTTTGGCCTCTTAGAGAT
>CAZZLV010000041.1:0-12978 GCA_964655155.1 uncultured Bdellovibrionales bacterium | reverse complement strand
TGTTCACGTCCGGAAACGCCAATTCTACCCACTCGATTCCACGAAGAGCCTTTTTTATCTTAGCAGCGCGCTGGAAGACATTGTTGACCGAGTAATGTGTTAACAAGTGATTTTCAAGCAACTTATAGCGTTTTTCAAAAATCCGTAGCGATATAGCGGCTCTTGCAAAACGCTATCGATTCGCGGACGCGAATCAAAACAACAACCTGTAGTGATTTACGGCAAAAGCCTCGCCAGTTTTACTGGCACGGACTTTTGCAGAACACTATAAGGTCGTGGGTTATGCCACATCAGTAGTCATTTGGCACCCACTCAATTCCGCGATGAGCAAGAAATTTTAGTCATATGCGCCGTTTTCAGACCCACAACTGCTGAATTTAGGATAACAGGTGCTAACGCTACAGTCGCTGCATTTGCTGAGTAGTTGCAAATAGTCTATATGTCCACTATGACGATCGATGCAAACCTCGCGCAATTTTACTCAAATCTCGAGCAGATGACCACCGCATGCCCAGAGGTTGCGGTTCTTAAGATATATGTAGACACGGCCCTAATCCGTACCGTAGCTAATCTACCGGGACAAGCTGGCTCACTCAGAGTACTTAATACTGTACAGAGTAACGGCACAATCTCCAGGCCAGGAGTAGTCCGGGCTCTTGAGGTATTCTCTCCTTTAGTCGCCGATGCCGGCGCAAATCCAGGAAAGCATCCTACGATCGATCTGCTTCTCGGACTTGCAGAGGATCAGACCCTCTTTGTAGAGACAATCACTACCCCAAACGCACTCTTTGCTAAACTAGCCGATGGTAGCGCAACACCCGAAGAGAAGCATGCAGCTGTAATGCTCCTAGATCAGGGGCGAGTTCGCTGCGCAGAGAAGCTCGCTGAATATCGTATCGAGAACAAGAGAGTTGTACTTACTGGCAGCCACACTTGGGTGCCGCAGAGCTATGCGACTGCCTGCATGAATGCGGCTTTTTCGGCCTATCCGATGCAGCGTATCGGCGAACACTTCTATGATAAGGTGCCATTAAAGACTGAAGGCTGGAACGCTGCTGATTTTGAACAAGCCGGTGTGCGCTTTATCCCCGGCTCTTTTGTGCGACGTGGAGCTTTCCTAGGATCAGGAACAACGGTAATGCCTGGAGGTATTGTAAACGTCGGCGCATACATAGCTGGTGCTGGTGTAATGATCGATGGTGGCGCCAGAGTTGCCACAGGTGCCCAGATCGGCCGCGGGGTGAAACTTGGCGCGGGATCAGGCGTTGAAGGTATCCTTGAGCCTCCAGGAAGACTCCCATCGATTATCGAAGACAACGTACGGATCGGGGCTAACTGTGAACTTGTCGGGATAATCGAAGAGGGCGCAGTTGTTGCTAGCGGAGTCGTTATGGCCTCTGGAAAGAAGATATTTGATCTGCGAACCAACGCACTCGTTGAGCCCCGTTACATGGCAGTGGGCGAAGCTATCTTTGAAATACCAGTGATTCCAAAGAACAGAGTAGCTGTAGGCGGAGTGTACATTAAGCAGGACGCCCCGTTCGGAACTGATTGCATACTGTTGCTTGAAAAAGATGCCGACGCAACGAGCCTCGCTAAGCTACCTAAGAATTCTCAGCTCTACATCAAAAACTAAAAAAGCCTGAGTAATTCTATGGCGTTTTTCAAAAGTCCTTAGCGATATAACGGATTTTGGAAAACGCTATCGATTCGCGGACGCGAATCAAAACAACAACCTATAGTGATTTACGACAAAAGCCTTGCCAGTTTACTGGCACGGACTTTTGCAAATCACTATAGAGCCTATAAACCTAAATTCGGCAGTTGCTGGTCTGAAAATGGCGCATGCGCTCAAAAGCACTAAGTATTTTGAACTTTTCTTAAGGCTTGAACCCTGACGCCGTCAGGGTGAGCACCGAAAATTCAAAAGACAACGTGATTTTAGCCAGATGCGCCGTTTTCGGGCCCGCAGCTGCCGAATTAAGGTTAATAGGGGCGAAGGTCACAAATCCTGTGCTTGCTGCGTAGCTACAAACGCCATATCCCAACTAAAACATCGCCGTCCAAAGATCCTCCGCGCCGTCAGCCGGCACTGATGCATCTCGATCTGCCTCCTGCCTCACCTCGGGATTCAGATCGCTTAAAGTCAAGATAGTGTAGCGCTCATCGCGATATACCTCGTGCCACGTTGACGATTGCGATGGTGACGACAACGCAGCAAGGGCAGCCGCTGAGTCACTTAAGTGGCTAAACAGGATGTGCGTTGGTGCGATCCGAGACAGCGCTGCTGCTCCTTCAGGTGTCTCTGGATGCATGGCCAAAGCCGCATCACGAACCGTCTCATCTGTATAAAGCTCCTCGTATCGGCCATCGACTGAGACACGAAATCGCGGATATAGTCGCCAGAGGGCAAAGCTGCCGTTGTTGAAATCAACCAGCAGCCTGCCGGTTAAACCCGAATTACGTAACCACTTAATTGCCGTGGTTGGATACGACGATGTATCAAGCTTCCATGTATCTGGTCGTATTGAGATCAAGACTATCTGCAAGATCATCATACAAAAAGTCGCTAAACCAACAAGGCTAGCCATGCGAGCGAAACTAACACTGCGCTGCGGAAAGCGCCGAAACAAGAGATCAACCATCGCAGACCAGTAGCCTGCGCCAAAGACAGCCGCTGTGATCATAGCAAAGCCAACAAACCTGATGTGTGACACAGCACAATAAATAGAGAAGCTAATTATTGTTAGCGCTGTAAGATGCGACTTACTGCACCGATTTTTGAGCCACACAATCCTTTCGCTACTAGTCATTACAATAACTCCCAGTAGCATGCAGCCGATGATAAGCACAAAGCGGGACGCGTCTCCAAAATTATAATACAGCGGCTCCCATTCTGTTATTGTTGGGCGCTGCATCGATAGTGCGCGTAGCAGATATGATACATACTTATTAAAACCGTACGGAGTTGCGATCGGAGCAAAGATCGAGAGCACAGCAACAACTGCTAGCGCACGCCACGGCCTTCCTTCAAGAAAAGATCCGGACACGAGTAGCCACAAGATTACTACCGCCAGGGCGTATCCACCATGCATATTAACCAGCGCTAATAGCACAAACGGAATGAGCGTCAACGCGCGTAGATTTCCATAAGCTCTATACTTAGAGAATGCGTGATAAATAAGGGCGATAATCAAGTAGGTAAAGATCTGGCTCCTTACTGTGCTGGCCCAGAGATGTGCGGCCTCTAAGAGGCACACCGTTAACCATACCACACGCCCTGATACCTGTGGCCAATAGATACATGAGGCGCGCACCAGAAGGGTCGTTGTCCATACCACCACCGCTAATTTTAGAGTTATTAGGCCAATATCACCCCACTTCGATACTATCTGGTAGAACACCACACCTGAGAGCCACTCGTGATCGATCCATTCTGTTAATTTGGCCGTGAATGCAAAGGGATCCTCAAGTGGAACCGCTGCTAAGGAATGAACCAGCCTCCCCATACCGATTCGGGCAAAGAGATCGTGGTCAGCAGGAGCCCGGCCTAGCAGCTTCCACACGACCACGACAACCGCGGCACACAGCGCTACGAATGGTTGCGCATTGAATGCCCGCAAACGATCACAAAGCTGCTCAAAGCTTGATACTAGAGCTTGGTAACTTTTGTCGCTCTCTTTGTTGCTCACGGATTCTGACGCTTGCCTCCGCTGAGTGGCGCTGAAACCCCTGTTGTAGACGGAAAGGTGATCGGCAATCCATAGTCGCTACGTACAGCAAGAAAGGCAAATAGCTCTGCTTCCATCGCTGCACTACTCCAACCAAGCGAATCTGCCGACAGCAGCTCTATCTCTACTCCGAAACTTTGTCTAACTCGCTCACGTATTTGGGCACACAGGTGCACGTTGTGTATTCCGCCACCACATAGCACCCAGCGAGTCGGCACAATTGGCACTAAGTTCAGACCACGAACTATACACTCGGCGGTAAATGCATTGAGAGTAGCACAACCATCTTCAAGTGAGAGCTTAGTTACTTCAGGGAAATTATAGTGATAGTCACGGATATCAAGCGACTTGGGCGCCGCAAGATCGAGATAATTGCAGCCATCTGGACGCATAATGGCGCTCCTAAGCAGGAGCTCAAGCGCTACCGGATCAACACGACCACGATTTGCAAATTGGCTCTCTGCATCAAATGGTTGATTCGCGCGCTCCTTCACCCACTTATCGATTAATCCATTTGCAGGGCCCGTATCAAAAGCGGTGCAAACTTGATCGCACTCTGATATTACGGTGATGTTAGCGCTACCCCCAAGATTAAGCACACATACGCTCTCTAATCCAGCGCGCTGTGCAAGAACTCTGTGATATACCGGTGCTAACGGCGCACCTTGACCACCGTGAGCTACGTCATTTGAACGAAAGTCGTAAATTACCGGAATACCAATGCGGCGTGCGAGATAGGCTGCATCTCCAACTTGTACCGTGACACCAGCAAATGGTGCGTGATAAAGCGTCTGGCCGTGATATCCCAGGAGATCTACCCCTGCTGCCTTTATTCCCTTATCCCTCAAAAAAGCCTCAACGGCTTCTGCGTGCAGTACAGTTGAGCACTCGATTACAGCATCTAAAGTGACTCGATCGCGGCCGGGTACACGCCGCAGAAATTCACGCTCATGTAGCGCCATGCGCTCCAGGCGCTCTGCCTCACTATCTTGTGTAAAGGTCTCTTCAAAGTAGCGCTCTAGTGCTTGTGGATAGTATGCGCAAGCCTCTGCATATCTGCCGTGCGCCGCACGGTAGGCTAGTTCAGCAGCCTTGCTTAAGTGGTGTATAGATCTCAGAGCTGCTCCTGCGCCAGATTCGTACTGATATTCAAAAGAACCGAGCCGATCTATCCGTCGATCCCCATCTGTTTGAATTAGTGCAACACTGATACTTCCATCAATACTGGTTCCACTCATTAGCCCGAGGCTGGTTTTCAGATCCATATTTGATCCTGTTAGATATCGGTCTGTTTATTTGGGTATAGCGTTTTTCAACCTAAAAAGAGCAGTTAAGGTAGACTAAAATGGTGCAGGTGGTTAAAAGAACGATGAATTTTGAACTTTTCCGAGGCTTGAATCCTGGCACCGTCAGGGTGAGCACCGAAAATTCAAAAGCCGAAGTTATTTCACCGGATGCGCCATTTTAGGGCCCGCAACTGCTCTTTTTAGGTTTAATGCTAGCGCTTGGGGAAGCTGTGCGCGAGTGATTTCATTGGCGGCATTATTTAGCCTAAAAATGGCAGTTAAGGAGGCTAAAAATGGCGCGGGTACTCAAAAGCACGAAGTATTTTGAACTTTGCGGAGGCGCAACCCTGGCACCGTCAGGATGAGCACCGAAAATTCAAAATACAAAGTGATTTTTGACATCTGCACGATTTTCATTCTCCTTAACTGCCGAATTTAAGATAAAAGCTTTTGGAAAACGCTATCGATTCGCGGACGCGAATCAAAACAACAACCTATAGTGATTTAGGGCAAAAGTCTCGCCAGTTTTACTGGCACGGACTTTTACAAATCACTACTGCATCTTTTGATTGACTATTGCATGTTATTTGAGTATAGAATTAAACTAGAATGCGATCGATTCGCAGGTGCGTTTTAAGACAAAACAAAAAGTAATTTATTGCAAAAGTGATAACCAAAAGTGAGTGATAACCAAAAGTGAGTGATAACCAAAAGTGAGTGATAACCAAAAGTGATTTAGCCTGAATATTGCACGAAAGTGCAAGATTCGGGCGAGCAAGTGCAAGGAAGCACTTGCAAATAAGGAAGCACTTGCAAATTCTGCAGCGCAGCGGAGGAATTCGCAGCGGAGGAATTTGGAGCGGAGGAATTTGGAGCATTTTTCACGGCGAGCGCAGCAAGCTTCGTGAAAATACGGATTAGCGCAAAAGCCTTGCCAACTTTGCTGGCACGACCCTTGCCAACTTTGCTGGCACGACCTTTGTCAGATCACTGCAGATCACTGCAGATTACTGCAGTTCACTGCGAATCACTGTAAATTACTATAGTACCCCTTGGTGCTTTTTATGCGGACTTTATATTCAACCCTGCCTCTCTCTGCATCCTCCATTCAAGAAACCAATCAACTGCCTGTAATACCGTTTGGACTGACTGCGATCGACTCTGCGTTACCCTACGGGGGGCTTGTGCGTGGGGCTCTACATGAATTCCTATACAACGATCCCTTAGAACCTCGCGCCGTAGCGTGCACGATCCCTGCCCTACTAGCCTACAACGCTCACGCTGATATGGTCTCTCGCGCACAACGTTCAGAGTGGGAATCACCGCGGGAATCACCGCTAGAATCACAGCAATACTCTAATGCATACTCACAACGGCACTACTCTGCACTACCGCGTACCCTCTGGATCGGTAAGCGCGCTTGGCCCACGCCCCCTGCCCTTGCGGGACTTATTTCAAGCCACACAATCCTTGCCCAATCGTTCTTTGAACACTCGCTATTTATCGATCCACCAAACGATGCTGCTATTCTCTGGGCTATCGACCTGGCTCTACGCTCATCGGCTATAGACCTTGTAGTTGCTGCATGTCCAGCTATATCGCGTACTACTACACAACGACTCTCACTGGCTGCGAAGAAAACCGGAACCACGGCGATACTACTCCGTTCTCACAGTGACTATGCGACCCCAAGCTGCGCTGCCTCACGTTGGAGCATCGCCCCTACTCCATCACCACACAACGCTCCCGCATGGCAACTCTCTCTTACCAAGCTTCGTGGAGGACTCTTGATACACGGCGAATGGATCGTGAGTATGTCAGTGCCCGATCTCTTTCAAGCAGCGACTCAAGCGCTATCCGCCTCTAAGAGCCCTAACAATCCGCAGCTGCTGAATTTAGAGGATAGCTCTTATGTCCAAGTTCGTACCTTCTCACAACGTATTTAGCCGCACGAGTAGCTCGCGGCTCTTTCTATGTATCTACTTTCCAGAGTGGTCGATCGATGTCACTAGACGTAAGCTAGCTGCTACGACATCTCCCGATACTAGCGCCTCCGCAAAAACCACTGGTGATTCTAAAACATCTGCAAAAATACCGATCCTGCTAACGACCACCACAATGAATCAGCAGGTAGTTGCCCGCGCATGTAAGTACTCACAGAGACTTGGTGTGCGTGAGATGATGTCGTTATCTCTGGCACGGGCGCTTGTCCCTAGCAACACTTACTACGAGCAGTTTGATCCGGTGCGTGATGCTCACGCGCTGCGCACTCTTGCTGTCTGGTGTCTGCGGTTCTCGCCGATCGTTGGACTCGACAATGAGATCTCTCAACGCATCCTTACTCCAAGCCGCCACCCTGAGCTTGCAGCTGTTACAGCTATCCACTATGGGATTATTATCGATATAACCGGCACACAACGAGTAAACGGTGATCCTGAAACACTCTGCTCCAAACTTCTATCGCTACTTTCTGGCACTGCGCGTATAGCTATTGCGCCATCTCTTGGCGGTGCCTGGGCTCTCTCGCGCTACTCTGTAAGCACTCCGAGCATTGCTCTATCGCATGAATCTCTTACAGCTCTCTCTGCAACGCTTCCTGTGCGCGCGCTTCGTATAGATCTCGCTACATGCGATAAGCTTTCTGATGTTGGTGTTTATACTATAGGCGATCTTGCTAGATTACCCCGAAGTAGCTTGGGGCACCGCTTTGGTAAAGCTCTACTCTGTCGCCTTGCTCAGTTATCTGGAACCGTTTCAGAGCAGATACAAGTAGTAACCCCGGCCCTTCAGTACCGCGAGCACGCTACCTTTGAACCACCACTTACGCACCGCCGTGCTATCATCCGCGCTCTTGAACAGCTCTTTACCAGACTGATCACAGAGCTTGCCCATGCCCATAGTGCTGCTGCCCTGTTTAAGATCTCAATCTCTGATACTGATGGCGCTTCTACTGGTGCGACGGTGCAGAAAGCTTTAGCGCTAGCCTCTGCAACAAGCGATCCGTCCCATCTACAGGCGATCATCTACCCAATTATCGAATCGATGCGCTTCTGTGGCGAGGTGCGCTCAGTAACCATTGAAGCACTCGACACAACGCGCCTCTCTCAGGCACAACACAGCTTTTGCGGCGAAGAGTCTCAAGATCCACTCTCGCGTAATCGAGCCTACAACGAGCTGCTTAACTCATTAATAGTTCGACTGGGCCGGCAAAGGGTTAGCAAAGCTACGATCACGCAATCATACATCCCAGAAAGATCGTTTGATTATACTCCTGAGTTAGCTACGGATCGATTATCATCACTACGCTCTCTCTGCGAAGCTGCTCCAAGCTACCGCTCTAGCTATCCACCTAGCACTACTTACTCAAATCTATCGCTCTATACCACTCCATTTGAGCGCCCCCCACTACTTCTCTCTCCTCCAGAGCCGATTATCTCCATCGCTATGCTGCCTGATAAAGCACCCTCATGGATCCGTTGGCGTGGCGCAAAGCTATCTATTATCAGCGGCCTTGGCCCTGAGCGTATCGCGCCTGAATGGTGGCGGAGCGCGCTTGCATCTCAAAGCACAGCTTTAACAAACTCCTGCGCTGGATCTGACATGACACAGATCTCTCTGAGTCAGGAGCCTCTTTCTTGCTCGCTCGCTGCTGCTGCTGCTGCTCGCGACTATTTTACTGTTCAGGACGAATCAGGTCGGTGGCTCTGGGTATTTCGGTGTCAGAGCTCACTTAAGTGGTTCGTTCACGGAGTCTGGAGATGAGAGCTGCTAGCGGTAAAGCCCATTGCTCCGCGTATGCTGAGCTGCAGGTAACAACTAATTTCTCGTTTCTACGCGGCGCTAGCCACCCGCACGAATACGTTTGGCGCGCAGCTCAGCTTGGCTATTACGGGATCGCTATTACGGACTTTCATTCACTAGCTGGAGTAGTCCGGGCGCACGTTGCTGCGCGCGATGCCGGAGTACGACTAGCTATAGGTTGTCGTCTTGAGGTAGATTTTCAGGGTGCTCTCGCTCACTCAATAGCTGACCGTGGCTCACAATTCGAGCAGATCTCACTTCTTGTATATCCCACCGATGCCTCGTCGTACCAGGCACTCTGTGAGCTGCTCTCCGGCGCTAAACGTGACCTAGCAAAGGGTGATTTCTTCCTTAATCTAGACTCTTTTCTTCCATTATTATCACACTGCCTCACTGTGCTTGTGCCTCCTTGTTTTCAAACTAGACTACATTCGGCGCAATCACACAAAACACTCAATACACGCATGGCTATATTTTACCAACTATGTAAGGTCGTGTGTGATAGTGCCCCCGATCGCTCCAGGCTATCGCTCGCCATCACCCTAAACTATGGTCAGATACACAATACTGCTCTGCGCGCTGCTCTGCAGATAGCGCACTCGCTTGACATTAAGCCGGTCGCTACAAATGACGTTTACTATCACGTGCCAGAGCGTAAACCACTTCAAGATACCCTGACTGCAATTCGACTTAAGACTACCGTTGAACAGGCTGGGCAGGCGCTATTTTCAAATGCTGAACGTTATCTTAAATCACCCTCTGAAATGGCGCGCTTATTTCGTGAGATACCACAAGCGATTAACCGTTCTATAGAGATTATCGATGCAGCTTCTGCTTTTTCACTTACATCACTGCGCTATTCGTACCCAGAGGAGGTTACTGCTCAGGGAGTAGCACCTCATGATTACCTGCGATCTCTAGTTCTTAACGGCGCCAAAGAACGTTATCCTCTCGAGCGCTTCCCTGATGGCGTACCTGAAAAAGTGCTTAAAGCTATCGACAACGAGTTGGCGCTTATACACGAGCTAGATTATGAAAAGTATTTTCTTACCTGCCACGATATAGTCGCATTTGCTCGGTCGCGCGAGATCCTCTGCCAGGGTCGCGGAGCTGCTGCTAACTCTGTAGTCTGTTATTGCTTGGGGATCACAGCGGTCGATCCACAACAGATAGACCTACTTTTTGCGCGCTTTATAAGCAAGGAGCGCCAAGAGCCGCCTGACATCGATATAGATTTTGAACACGAACGTCGTGAAGAGGTAATTCAATATATCTACTCTCGTTACGGCCGCTCACGCGCCGCTCTTACAGCAGAGGTAGTCACCTTTCAGCCACGCAGCGCCATACGCGAAGTCGGTAAAGCACTCGGCCTATCTATCGAGATTATCGATACTCTTGCTAAGAATATCCAGTCCTGGAGCGAATATAGCATATCATCTGAAGCCGTACGCGAAGCTGGTCTTAATCCATATGATCCAACGATTCAAAATGTTTTAACTCTGGCAACAACGCTAGTAGGGTTTCCTCGTCACCTCTCACAACATGTTGGTGGCTTTATCATCTCCGATGCGCCACTTACCACAATAGTGCCGATTATTAATGCCTCTATGCCGGGCCGCACGATAATTGAGTGGGACAAGAACGACATCGAGGAGCTTGGGATGCTTAAGATAGATATCTTAGCTCTTGGTATGCTGACCTGTATCCGTAAAGCACTCGCGCTTGTAAACTCTCGCCACAGAGGCTCTCTCACACAGGCTCTCTTTACAGAGCCACTTGCTCTCTATTCAATCCCTGCAGATGACCAAGCTGTGTACGATATGTTGTGTGCATCAGATACTGTTGGTGTGTTCCAAGTAGAGTCACGAGCGCAGATGGCGATGCTGCCCAGATTAAAGCCTCGTTGCTTTTACGACCTAGTGATCGAGGTCGCAATCGTGCGCCCAGGGCCGATTCAAGGAGATATGGTGCATCCATTTTTACGCCGCCGTAGTGGAGCAGAGCGGCCATACTTTCCTGATTTGCGAGTAGAGCAGATCCTTGGAAAAACTCTCGGTGTGCCGATCTTTCAAGAGCAGGCTATGCGGCTAGCTATCGTACTTGCCAATTTCTCTCCCGGAGAAGCCGAACAGCTTCGACGCGCTATGGCTGCATGGAAATCACACAGAGGTGTTATCTCCACATTTAAAGAGAAGATAATCTCTGGGATGGTAGCAAATGGCTACTCTGTCGACTTTGCCAATGCCTGCCTAAACCAGATTCAAGGATTTAGTGAGTACGGATTCCCTGAATCACACGCCGCATCGTTCGCGCTTCTGGTGTACGCCTCCGCGTGGCTCAAGTGTCACTATCCAGCCGAGTTTACCTGCGCTCTCTTAAATAGCCAGCCGATGGGATTTTATGAACCTGCTCAGATTATTCGTGACGCTGAACGACACGGTGTTCGTATACTTCCTATTGATACCAACTCATCGGCATGGGACTGCACTGTTGACTATACTGTTGACTGTCCAACGATGCTTAATGATCCTGCGCGCCTTCCTGCGATTAGACTTGGATTGCGACTTGTTCGTGGATTGAGCGAGGCTGCTGCTACTGACTTGACAGGCGCGCGCTTAAGAAGCGGTAATTTTACAACTCTTGCTGAGCTCCAGCAGGCATCACCACAAACATCGCGTGCTACCCTTAGAAAACTTGCGCGCGCTGATGCTTTTGCGTCGCTTAGGCTCTCACGACGTGCTGCACACTGGGAGATCTTTTCACTACCAGACCGTCCTGCTGCACTCGATGCAGAGTTATCAAAGCGCGACTCGACTGCTAGCGTCTCTAGGCATATTACACCCGCTTCGTTACAACGTGAGATGTTTCAAGACTATGCAACTACTGGGATCTCGCTACGTGCGCATCCGCTACAATTTGTACGGCATCAGCTATCGGCTAGGGGGTATCTCTGCGCTGAACAGCTCTTAAGCAAGTACGGTCGCGCTTGTGGCACACCTGTACGTGCTGCTGGACTTATTATCACCAGACAAAGACCAGGCACCGCTAAAGGTGTGGTATTTATAACTCTTGAGGATGAAACTGGTTCTCTAAATCTGATTATTCGTCCAAAGATCTTTGCGCAGTGCCATAAGCTTGTGACCCTAAGCTCTGCTCTCGGCGCTTCTGGGAGGCTCGAGCGGATAGGCGAGATAGTCTACATCGATGTATCGCTGATTGAGTCAATCAAATTAAGTTAGCCCGAATATTGCACGAAAGTGCAAGATTCGGGCTAGATCAGGCACTTTCATGTTTACGAGCACGTTCACGCGGAAATACGTGATTTATCACTAAAAACAATGGATTATGCCCCATTAGCGGTCATTTGGCACCCTATAGATTCCGCGATGAGCCTTAAGAGATTTCTCGACCGTCTCGCTCCCTGAGGAAATATTGAAGCAATTTTCGGCATAACCGGACAAGTTACATAAGAGGATATTCATCGTACGGAATGATTGTTGCGTAATAACTTCAAACAAAGCAGGTTATGATCAAACTTACATTGATATTTTTCACTACGTTGATTTTGTATTTCTCAACAAGTCCGCTGGTGCTTGCTCAAAATCAAACTCAGAAAGACATTATTAGGCTCTACGACCTGAAAATACCAGAAAGCTGTAAGGTTGTGCAGGTCACCTGGGCCAGCTACAGACGTCAGTTGGCGCCGGTGGGAACCACGACTATAAACCTATTAAATGGGGCGCTCTTTGGCTCACTCCTTTCGCCTGTGCTCTCTCCATATTTTAACACCGAGCCTTACCATTACGATGTGATGTTGAGGATTCAGTGCGCAGATGGAAATGTGTACTTAGTTCTTTTAGGTTGGGGGCTTCAAAATCCAGAAGAATGGGAATTGTTGGACGAACGCGATTGGAGAATCGTGCAAGTTGGTATGGTAAATACACCAAAACTAGCGGAGATCGTCGATAAAATCAAAGAGCTTCAAGAGTTACACCCGCCTGAAAATTATTGTGCCTTATCAAATGAAAAAACTTGGAACTGTCAGTCGCTTACCGAGGCAATTGTGAGGGAATTGAGTAAATTATAGTGATCTGCAAAAGTCCGGGCCAGTAAAACTGGCAAGGCTTTTGCCGTAAATCACTATAGGTTGTTGTTTTGAT
>CAZZLV010000040.1:0-13044 GCA_964655155.1 uncultured Bdellovibrionales bacterium | reverse complement strand
CACGTCCGGAAACGCCAATTCTACCCACTCGATTCCACGAAGAGCCAAAATTAAAAAGACAACGTGATTTTAGTGATATGCGCCATTTTCAGACCCGCAACTGCCGAATTTAGGTTGATAGGGCCTAACGCTAAAGTTGCTGCATTTGCGGAGTATTTACAAGGATCTTAACGGCATGGTCTTAAATCAGCGCGCACTACCGGCATGTAGTGCGCGCCGAACGACCCGACAACGGTTAGACAACCAGGTCTAATAAGTCAAGACCATCAACGGCGCGCACTTCCACTGCTTTTGGATACTTTTTAGTATCCTTTGCCGAAAACTGCTCGGCTAAAACCAGAACAAACCCTACAAGGCTCCATAACCCCCGAAGGGACGACTCGCGCAAGATGAGTTAAGATACCGCTCAAACAACGAGCACCTCATCCACATGGCCAGTCGAATTAGTTCCTATAGCTGACATGGATCACCTCCTTTTCAACGAAGGGCCTCATCCGTATAGGCCGGAAGAGTCACCCCTCATAGGCGACCTAAGGTTTGATCCCCTCATAAGAGAAGAGACCGCGATCTATCATTTAATTTTTCAGCCAATCTTGTGATTTTCGCAAGAGGGAATCTCGTATTGCGGCAACAACTGGCATTTTTTGCATTAAGAACATTTGATGAAAGCGTGTAGTTCAGGTAACTTTGCTTGTAACTACTAAGCACGTGCTTCGACTGTAGCGTTAGCCCCTATTAAGGGGCGGCTTTGCGGAGCAAAGCGGGGTGGAAACATTAACTACTCACCCAAAATACTGCATCCCCAATCAGGGGATGACAAGAAAGAATGAACAACGAAATGGCGATATTGAAACATGAAGCCTTAACCACAACTTTTAAAACCGGTGAGTAGTTACCTTTGTTTTTTGCGATCGACATAAAAACTTAACAGTGCGTCACAAAAATATCCTGACCATACAAAAATATCCTAATCAAATAGAATCACCGCGACAAACAGCCATCGATATGGATCTGACTTACCCACCAGCTCGCGGATACGTTACATCAGACCTTCACATATTCGGGTGCAACTCACTCTACGAGGCGCTCTTACCGATCTTTTATCAACAAGCGACTCGGCATCCGAACATAGTGCTTAATGGCGATACATTTGACTTCAAGCGCGCACCATTTAAAAGCTCTCTAGAGACCTCAAAGCATGCGGTCGCCTGGCTCTACGACCTCTGTCAAAGAGCTTCAGGCAGCTCCATATTTTTCATCCTCGGCAACCACGACTGTCACGAAACATTTGTAAAAGCGCTCCAGGCTGCCTCATCTGCGCTCCCAAACCTAAGAATGGCCCGAGAGCAGCTCCGCATCGGCACCTGCCTATTTTTACATGGAGACGCCATCGACCTCGCTGATGAGATGCCCGAAATCACTCATGTCAGATCGTGCTACAGTCAGGTGGAGCCTCACTGGAGCGCCAGAGCGTGTGCTGAGCTCATCACACGTCTAGGCTTAAACAAGTTTGAGTACCTGCGGCACTCGCCAACGAGAGTTGCACAAAAGATTTTGAAGTACCTTCGTGCAACTCAACCGAACTCTCTGGAAGGTGTGCGCCAGATCTATTTTGGACACACGCACGTACCCATAGACCACTTCGAATACGACGATTTTATATTTTACAATACAGGTTCGATGATCCGGGGACTCCGGTGGAACCCTCTGGAATTTGCCTAAAAGGATGCTTTAGCGGTGGTTATAGCGTTTTTTAACCTAAATTCGGCAGTTAAGGAGGGTAAAAATGGTGCAGATGGCTGAAAGCGCCTGCGCCATTTTCATCCTCCTTACCTGCCGAATTTAGGTTAAAAGACAAAGTAATTTTTGGCAGATGCGCCATTTTCAGACCGGCAACTGCCGAATTTAGGGTTACTCAACGATCATAACGAAACCCTTTAAGTACTCTCCTTCAGGATGAAATACGCTCCAGGGGTGACACGGAGCCTGTTGCAATGTGTCTATTATCCGAACGAACCTTCCAGCACTCACCGCTGCGCGCATTAATGCATCACGAAAAACCTCCCGTGAGATAAGCTGTGAACACGAGAAGGAGAACAGCAACCCGCCCCTCTTAATCTTCTTAAGCGCGAGCGTGTTGATCGTTTCGTAGCCACGCAATGCTCTCTGTATAGCCCGCTGATGCTTGGCAAACGCTGGGGGATCAAGAACGATCAGGTCAAATGCATCGGGGATCTGCGTCAAGTAGTGGAAGCAATCTGCAACCTCAGTATGATGCTGTTTACCTGCAAAGTTGGCCACCACATTTTGACGGCAGAGGTCTATCGCTGCTCGTGAGGTGTCTACCGACACCACCGACTCCGCACCGCCTGCGAAAGCATATACTGAGAACGCGCCCGTGTAACAGAAAGCATTGAGCACGTGTTTGCCTGCAGCGTGTTGCTGTAACGTTCTACGATTAACCCGCTGATCGAGGAAAAATCCGGTCTTTTGCCCACCAGTCACATCAGCGATAAATCGCAGGCTATTTTCGGAAAAGGCGACTACCTTCGGGGACTCTGGAATAGCTACATCAATTAGAGGATCAATAGTTGGCCGATCATCGGAGGCCTCGGCATCATGTTCGACCTGATTCTCTACTCGGCGGTAGACAACATCACTAACATTGAGATCGCTTTCATTCCGAAGCAGTTCCCCAATAGTTTCTCGCAACCGCCACATCCCGGCTGAGTGGCACTGAACCACCGCCACATCACCGTATAAATCTACCACTAATCCGGGGAGACCATCCCCTTCGGCGTGTATCAAGCGAAACCCAGTAGTTTCTGGATTGCCAATCAAACCCAAGCTGCGCCGGGTATTAACCGCTGACAAAACGCGATCCTCAATTAGAACCCGCTCATCCCTGATTGAGTTAAAGGAGAGCATGCGAATAGCGATTCCCCTTGTGCCCCAGTGACCACACCCAATGGTCGAACCATCCTTTGCTCTAACTTCCACAAAGCAACCACGTTGCAAAGTGCCGTGCCGCTCTGCTACAGCACCCGAAAAAACCCAGGGGTGGCGCCTTCGCACTGCCACATCACGGCCCTGCTTTAGGACAACCACTGGAACAGAATGACTCGTATTCATGCGACTAGCTCCCCGAACATCTATCTTGAACCTACATTCGGCGGTTACGGGTCTTAAAATGGCATCTCTGCTAAAAACCACTTATGCTTTTGAATTTTCCGTGCTCACCCTGACGGTGCCGGGGTTTAAGCCCCCGAAAAGTTCAAAATTATTCGCGCCTTTAGGTATTTGCACAATTTTCATCCGCCCTAACTGCAGAATTTAGGTTGCAATGAATGCTAGTCTGCCCAATTGTCTTTAGTAAAGGGTCAATTGATATATGCCGTGCCTGCAGCTAGTACAAGATTCAGAAAGCACTTTCATTAATTCTACGTGTTGCATAAGGACGCCCACCTAGAGTGATATCACTCTTAATATCTCTCACACCCTCAACCATCAGAGCCGTAGCAAGCAGATCATCAACCTCACGATGATTGCGCAGATCGCCGGATAAGAGGGCCACTCCTCCGCGTACATCAACGTTAATTCTGCTAGCTAGCTGTGGACAATCACTCCTCAAAGCACTTCGCACATTCTCCGCTATCTGAGTATCACTTGGGGCTTGGCGGATACGCAGCTCATCCCGCACTCGCTTACCACTCGTAGAGCTTGCAGCTTCAATTAACTGCTCCTTTGAACGCCCAGAATCCACCTCCCCCTCAAGTAACACCACCTCACCAAGGTCTGTCACCTTTATGTCGTACCGCGCATCAAGCGCCTGCGTTCGGATCGCTCGCAAAACTGAGTCCACTACCCGATTGTAGGGCTGAATATTACGGGACTGAGTGCTGGTAGAAAGAGCCCCATCCGTCATTCCCGGATCAGCCATCACCGACGGGCTACCCATGATGATACTTACGCACCCCGTAACTCCTAAAACTCTTAGAACACGTCGCATAGCAACCTCTCCTCCCTAAAAGACCCCTTGTTTACCCTTCTTTAACCGCAAGGCAATCAGGGTGCCATGAGCCCGACCATCACCTAAGCTGCCCTAAACACCCCATAAAATTGGTTATTGTGTCGGGGGCATGTACGCACTAAGAAATTGTGCCACTGCGTATAGTTGCAAAAAGAGCATCTGAGGAGGATGCAAAAACAGCTAAATAGTATTAGTATTGGGAGTGGCTTGAAACTAGAGTTCCAGCTCAACTATCAGAAACAATGCTCGTAAGGCAGTGCTGGCTAGAATATGCTGGCCAGAGTGGCTGTTTTGGCTGGTGGGACAGGAGTATTTTTAAGAGGATAAGCGAGGAAGCGATGGAAGCTCACCCAACCAAATTTATCTTTGTCACGGGCGGCGTAGTCTCTTCAATCGGCAAGGGGTTAACCACGGCCTGCATCGGGGCGCTACTTGAAGCCCGTGGCCTTAAGGTCACCGCTGTAAAGCTTGATCCATATATCAACGTAGACCCGGGCACTATGAGCCCGTTCCAACATGGAGAGGTTTTTGTCACTGATGACGGCGCCGAGACCGATCTCGACCTCGGGCACTACGAGCGCTTCATGGGCACAAGGATGTCCAAGCTAAACAACTTTACATCGGGCAAGGTTTACGAAACAGTGATCGCCAATGAGCGCCGCGGTGACTACCTGGGCGGAACTGTTCAGGTCATCCCTCACATAACTGATGAAATTAAGAGGAGAATCAAGCTTGCGGCACAGAACTTCGATATCTGTTTGGTTGAGGTTGGCGGCACTGTTGGTGATATTGAAAGCCTCCCCTTTTTAGAGGCTATTCGCCAGATGCGGGCCGATGTTGGTGCGCAAAATACACTCTACGTTCATGTTACTCTAGTTCCACATATAGCGACTGCCCACGAATTTAAAACAAAACCCACCCAACATTCGATCAAAGAAGTAACCGGTTTTGGGATCCTACCGAGCATCATTATCTGTCGCTCGAATCAGAAGCTAGACGAGAAGATCAAAAACAAGATCAGTTTATTCTGTAATGTTAGCCCCAACTGTGTCATCAACGCTCCAGACGTGCGAACGATTTACGAGCTTCCAATGGTTTTGCACAACGAAGGACTAGACCAACGAATCGTAGAGCTGCTGCACATCTGGACCGGCGCTCCAAAGTTGGAGCCGTGGTCGAAGATCGCTCAATCTCTTACAAACCCTGAGCGCGCTACGGTCACAATTGCGATGGTTGGAAAATACGTTGACCTTACCGAGAGCTACAAGAGCCTTAGTGAGGCTCTGATTCATAGCGGAGTGGCGAATGACTGTCGCATATCGATTGTATATGTCGACAGCGAAGGGATTGAAAAGAAGGGTGTTGAGAGCTCAATTAAAGAGGTGAACAACGGCGTGATGGTTGATGCCATCCTTATACCGGGCGGCTTCGGAGTGAGAGGTAGCGAAGGCAAGATCGCCGCTGCGCATTTCGCCCGCACTAACAACATTCCCTATTTCGGCATCTGTCTCGGGCTGCAGATAGCAACAATTGAGTATGCGCGAAATGTGGCTAAACTTTCTAAAGCCACAAGTGCTGAATTTGACGAAATGACGCCGTGCGCGGTTATTGACATCATGGAGAGCCAGAAGTCGGTAGACATCAAAGGCGGCTCGATGCGCCTAGGCGCATATCCCTGCGTTCTTAAGGATGGTACTCGTGCTCGCGAGATCTACGGAAAGCCTCAGATTAGTGAGCGTCACCGTCACCGATTCGAAGTGAACAATGCTTATCGTGAAGCGCTGGAGAGGGCAGGCTTGATCTTCTCTGGAACCTCCCCGGACAACTTCCTAGCGGAGATTATCGAGTTGCCTCACCATCCATGGTTCGTCGGGGTTCAGTTCCACCCGGAATTTCAATCCACGCCCAAGAACCCACATCCCCTGTTTACATCCTTTGTGGCAGCGGCAAAGGCACGACGAGCTCAAAACTGTTCAGAAAGCAAAGGTGATAAGCGAGCATCAACGACTGGTTCAATTCCTTCCCGGAGTGGCTCATCCGCAGATTCTGAACAATTGGCTGTTGGTTAAAATTGTGGTCGTCGATATTTCTTCCACTACAAAGGCTGGCCCGGGGGAGAATCTGCTTCTCATAGCTGGCCCGTGCCAAATTGAATCGCTCGATCATTGCCTTATGATTGGTCGGCACCTTCTGCAGGCTATTTCCTCACTCCCTATATCACTCGTTTTTAAATCCTCTTTTGATAAGGCCAATAGAACGAGCGCAGGAAGCGCTCGTGGCGTTGGCATCGATCAGGGCCTGCGCATTCTTAGTCAGGTGCGCTCGACACTGGGAGTTCCGGTTCTGACAGATGTGCACAATGAAGAGCAAGCCGATCAGGCTGGTAAGGTGGTTGATATACTCCAGATCCCCGCTTTCCTTTGTCGTCAGACAGACCTGCTCATTTCGGCCGGTAAAACGGGCAAAGCTGTGCACGTTAAGAAGGGGCAATTTCTGCATCCGTCAGACATGAAATTCGTTGCCGAAAAAATTGCGTCAACCGGGAACAGGAAGATACTACTCTGCGAACGCGGTACATCATTCGGTTATCGCGACCTGGTGATGGATCCCCGCAGCCTGATTATGATGCAGGAGACCGGCTACCCGGTCATCTTTGACGCAACTCACTCAGTGCAACAGCTTGGTGGTGGTAGTGGTATCTCTGGTGGTGCCCGGCACTACGTTCAGGCGCTATCACGAGCAGCTGTTGCAGTCGGGGTAGATGGAGTTTTTATAGAGTGTCATCAGGATCCGGATCACGCCCCCTCGGACGGCCCGTGCATGCTGCCGCTACCCCAGGTTGAGCCTTTGCTAAAAGTGCTCTGCGCAGTCCGTTCAGCGATAGCCACCTAGTAATTTGAGGTTCCTGTGACGGTGCACCTGACGAGAAAACAGAGCTTGTGGCTAGGACTCGGGTGTCTCGGTGCTTTCTTTCTGACTAGTTCGATCATCATTTATCAACGAAATACCAACCGCGTCCCTTCTTACTCTGGAGCGCTTAGTAAGGATGCTATAGAGGGCCCCGCGACCCCGGCAGCCACAACCAGTCTCATACCTCCTCAGCAAACACCAGCAGCAGCTCTCGGATTCGTTCTTAACGAATTTCACCGGAGCCTAGTTAAGGACGGAAAAGTCCTCTGGGAGATCAAAGGTGAGCGAGGAAAGTATGATCCTCTGCAGAGCAAAGCTCAGATAACTAGACCGGATCTCAACGTTCTGCGTGAGAATGGGGATACGATACACCTGACAGCTGATCGCGCCGATCTCGAATTGACAGGCACACAACTTTCATCTGCCGAGCTTTTTGATAATGTGGTCGCCGTTTATAAAGGCAATACTACCGTCACGACTTCTCGGGCAATATACCGTGAGGCCGAGGGAACTGTTGATATCCCTGTCCCGGTTAAACTCATTAGCCCGATGTTCGAATTAACTGGCAATAGGCTGTTTGCCAAACTAGACTCACAAGAGATCTTTATCACTAACGGTGTGACCAGCACTATCAAAGCTCGAAAGAAGTGACCGACATGAAAAACGCTCTCGCTCTGGCATCTGCACTGCTATTACTCTGTCACCTATCACCGGCATATTCACAGAGCAACTCCGAAGCGTCATCCCTCAGCGCTTTGGGTAGCAGCTCTCTCTTTGGCAGCGCTGCTCAAGATAAAGATTTCGGCAAACTTCCAACTAACATCACATCAGACACGCTCAGTCTAAATGCCAAGAGCCGTGTATTTGTATACAAGGGCAACGTAGTTGTTACTCAGGGCGACATGACTCTGACCTCTAAAGTTGTCGAGGGAAACTACAACGAACAGAATCAGATCCAGAAGATAGTCGCTAAAGGTGATGTAGTAATCACCAAACAAGATATCAAGGCTACCAGCCAACTTGCGACGTACGATGCTGTGTCTTCGATAGTCACCCTAACCGACAACCCACAGCTTCAGCAGGGGGAAAGCGCGCTAATAGCGGATCGCATCAAGGTATACCTCAATGAAGACAGAAGCCAAGCAGAGGGAAACGTACGGGTAACCTTTGTTAAGACAACCCCGACTCCCACACCAGTAGCGCCGACACCAACGCCTGAAGTACGAGCTGTCCGCTCTAAGCAAGGCTAACGCGTCACGGTTTAGCAGTTTTTTAGCCTAACCCGTATTTTTCACGAAGCTGCGCTCGCCGTGAAGAATGTTCAGAAAGAGGCCATCCACGGCCTCTTTCTTCATCGCCTACAGTTTGTGTGGGACCCATAGTGCCCACACAAACTGTAGGCTCCAAATTACTCCGCTGCGCTTCGGAATTTGCAAGTGCTTCCTTGCACTTGCTCGCCCGAATCTGGCACTTTCATGCAATATTCGGGCTAAGTAGATCGCGGGAGAACTGCGATGCCCTGAGCACCAACCAAGAAAGAGTCGAGCTATAAGCGGGATTCTGTATCGAAAGACGATCATTCATCTAGGCCCTCTGTTGCCAGAGGGCTCAAGCGGCTCTACCCGAAGGTCCAGCGCGAGTCACGCTGTCTGTGTTGCCACAGAACGCCTTCCTATTTGGCCTTGCTTCAGCTGGGGTTTACCAAGCCACGGAGTCACCCCCGTGCTGGTGAGCTCTTACCTCACCTTTTCACCGTGTCCGCCCCTTGCGGGGAGGTCGTCTTCTTTTCTGTGGCACTTTCCGCCGGTCGCCCGGCGCCGCTGTTAACGGCCAACCTACCCTGTGAAGTCCCGACTTTCCTCTCAGAGCGAACTCCAAGCGATCGTCCACTCAACTCTTTCTTGCTTGTTGCATTTGCGATTTTTACCTTTGCAGTCGCTCACCCGATCCTGCCACTCTAGAGCCCCGGTGCATGCCAAACATCTACTGTTTAGCCCTCAGCAGGAAGCTTCAAGATTCTACCGCAACCAGGACATTTTACCACATCTCCCCTAGAGATCTGAACTGGCACCTGCGGCCCTACCTTCATAAAGCAACCGGCACAACTGTCTCGATTCACTACATCAACGATCGGATCGGAGGGAAAGCGCCCGACAATTCTATTATAGAGTGCAAGCGCCGGCGAGTTGTCGATCAACTTGGCATGCTGATCGCGCTCCTCCTTTAGTGTCATAAGCTGAGCTGTGTAATCCGCAACATTTTCGCCGGCGGTTCTTTCAAACTCCTGCATCTCATCCTTCATTCCCTGCAGCGAGACATCAACCTCTGAGATCTCCTTTTCGAGTCCTTCAACCTCACGCATGAGAGCTAAAAGAAGATCTTCGCGCTGGCCAATCTGCTTGGATACATAATCGATCTCTCTTTCCGCTGCCTGCTGCAGCTTGTAGTTATTAAGCGTTCCTAGAGCTCGCCTTCGGTCATTAATCTTATCTCGCTCGAGCTTGATCCCTTTCTCTTCCCGAGCCACCAAGGATCTCTTATCGGCTAAAACCTTGCCGCGCGCCTCACGTTTCTGAGCTACCGTTGCAAGAGCCTGCGCCCGGTTTTTTTGCTCGACTTGCACCTTATTTAGCTGCGCCTGCAAGAAAGCTATCCGACCATCTAGCTTACTAAGTTGAATAAGCAACGAAAGAACCGAACTGGACTGAGCCTCTACCATGAAACCTCACAATCTTTGATTCTTCCGATGATATATCGCCACATGAAGCGAGTACACCAAGAAAACGAAGAGTGCCGCAGATTTATGTTAAAATGACAGGTTTAGGTGAAAGGGTTGCATCGTTACAGAGACAGTTGTATTAAAGAGGGCTACAGCTGATCTTATTTAAGGCCCTATAGCTCAGTTGGTTAGAGCGGCCGGCTCATAACCGGTAGGTCCCTGGTTCAAGTCCAGGTGGGGCCACTCACCTGGAATTGAACCAGGGAGCTTCCTCTAAAAACGCGAGCTAGCGAGCGTTTTTAACGTGAGCGACGCGCAGGATGCTTTAGCATCCGGAGCTTGGAGCGAACATAGGATCCCTGGTTCAAGTCCAGGTGGGGCCACTCACCTGGGGTAGTAGGACTTTTTCTCATGAGCTTTACCTGCGGTATCGTTGGCCTCCCAAACGTCGGCAAATCGACTATATTCAATGCGCTGACGTCGGCCAAAGCAGCAGCGGCCAACTTCCCTTTCTGCACTATCGAGCCGAACACAGGTGCCGTACCGGTTCCCGACCCAAGACTTGAAGTACTGGCGGCAATAGCTAAGTCAGCAAAGATTATCCCAACCCAGATTACGTTTGTTGATATCGCTGGCCTGATACGCGGAGCGTCAAAGGGCGAGGGCTTGGGCAATCAGTTTCTAGGTCATATTAGAAGTGTCGATGCAATTGCGCATGTTGTTAGGTGCTTTGATGACGAAAATATCGTGCATGTCGATGGGTCGGTAAACCCCCGACGCGATGTAGAAACGATCGATACGGAGCTGATTCTAGCTGATTATGACGCCCTTCAGAAACTCCGAGTAAAAACTGAAAAGCCAGCGAAAACCGGGGATAAGGCGGCCAAGGCGAAGCTAGCGATTATCGAACCCCTCGAGGCCTGGTTAGCTCAGGGCAAAACCGCGCGTACATTCAGAGAGTCAAATCTCTGGAGTGGACAGCCGGAGGACTATGCTGAGGTAACGCAGAACCTGCTAACATCAAAGCCGGTGCTTTTCGTCGGCAACGTACCCGAGTCTGATATTCTGCATGAGCCCGACCCAAATGGAAGCATGGCGGTCGACGCCCTTGCAGCATACGCCCAGGAGCTGAATGCTCCGCTAGTTACAATATCAGGACAGGTAGAGGCGGAGATAGCCGAACTAAACCCAGAAGAGCGGCGCTATTTTCTAGCTTCGCTGGGCGTACAGACATCGGGGCTTGATCGCCTAACTGTGGCCGGACATAGGCTTCTCAATCTTATTACCTTCTTTACGGTTGGCCCCAAGGAGTGTCATGCCTGGACTGCAAAGGCAGGCAGCACGGGCCCACAGTGTGCCGGTAAGATTCACTCCGATTTTGAGCGCGGGTTTATCCGCGCTGAAGTGATCTCATACCAGGACTACGTGGACAACGGCGGCGAGGTCAAAGCAAAAGAAGCTGGCAAAATGCGCACCGAAGGAAAGGAATACGTGATGCAGGACGGGGACATCGTGCACTTTCGGTTTAACGTTTAGAGAAAAGATGCGAAACCTCGCTATCGCGTGCTTTAGCTAGCTGGGGAAGATGAAGCTCCCTGCAAAGAGCTGGCTTAGCTAAAACCTAAATTCGACAGTTGCGGGCTCGGAAACGGCGCATCTGGGTAAAATCACTGCGGCTTTAAATTTTCGGTGCTCACCCTGGTACCGTCAGGGTGAGCACCGAAAATTCAAAATACAAAGTGATTTTGGGCAGATGCGCCATTTTCAGGCCCGCAACTGCCGAATTTAGGATCACGCCTTCGGCCACTCTTGGCCAAATAGGGTATCAACTGGCGCTGAGTAATCCACTCCAGGCATCTCAAATCCAAATAAATTAAGGAAAGCTCCTCGCAAAGCAGAGAAATGCGTATCGTCAAGGACAGTACCGGCCTGAAGCTTGCTCATGCGGGCTGAAACCTCGCTCTGAATCTTCGTCTCAAGCTCGCGATCATCTACACGCAAGGAAACCTCAGTGTCTGCACCTACACGCTCTTTACCAAGCAGCTCAAGCATCCTGTAGACATGATCAAGGTTATCCTCAAACAGTCCTTGCTCCTTCATTATCTTTGAGTACACAGCCACGTAGAGCGGTACAGTTGGAATAGCCAAACTCGCTTGCGTTACCGTCGCCTGAAGATATGCCACTCGTGCCATTCCACCTGTCTTGGATAAGGTGCGATTTATCTCTGCACATTTAGACTTTACGTCATCTTTGGCCTTGCCGATCGTACCATCTTTGTACACCGGCCAACTCAATGACGGCCCCTCGTAGGTATACGCGACGACCTTCAAGTCATCCTCTACTAAACCTTGAGAACGAAGGTAATCCACCCACTGAATGAGATCCTCACCACCCATCACTTTCGTGGTGTTGGCAATCTCCTCATCAGTTGCCGGTTGCAGGCTGGCCATGGTCAGTTTACCACCATCGAGCTCCACTGTTAGACCGGAGTATGGCGCTCCGACCGGCTTAAGGACTGAACTAAACACGGTGCCTGTCGTCGGATCTTTGCGACGCGGCGCCGCGATACTATAAATAAAAATCCCTATCTTTCCGAACTTCTCCCGAATTAGCTGACCGACACTCTCACGGGTCTCCTGCGCAAAAGCATCACCATTCATGCTGTAATGTTTGCCCGAACCAGCATGTCGCTCGTGGAATGCATAGGTGTTGTACCAGCCAGCAGTGGCTGGACGGCTCTCAGAGGCTGCGCCGTCGAAACCTACAGAGATCGTCGACGCCCCGAGGTTCTCTGCTAAGACCACACGGGTCGCTAACCCATATCCTGTCGTTCCTCCAAGAATCAGCGCTTTGGGCTCATTACCTAGCCCTTTCAAAGTGGCTTTGGACTTTGCCCGATCGGCCCACTCGTTAACACTCTTTGAGCACCCAGTTGGGTGGCTATTGATTGAGATAAACCCCTTCGTTTTTGCCGGAATGACCCGCACATTCGGATTTGTTGAGTCTGTCATGTTTTCACACCGTATAAGATTAAATCAGAGAACGAATTTCTAGCGCTCGCTGAACCTGACGATTAATCTGCCCTATTACTGCGCCAGTAAGTGCTTAAGAATCGCGTTTGCCAGATAAAATTGCCTATAGCGTTCTGCAAAAGTCCGTCGCGAAATTAGGGCTTCTGGAGAACGCTATCGATTCGCGGACGCTTATCAAAACAACAACCCACAGTGATTTACGGCAAAACCCTTGTCAGCTTTAATGGCAAGGCCTTTTGCTCATCACTTTTTACTCACCACTGTAGAATAAATAATCCTAACTTCGGCAGTTAAGGAGGATGAAAATGGTGCAGATGGCTAAAAGCACGCAGTATTTTGAACTTTTCGGAGG
>CAZZLV010000039.1:0-13214 GCA_964655155.1 uncultured Bdellovibrionales bacterium | reverse complement strand
GGGATTATAGAACTGGTGCTAGTTATTGCAAGGCCAAGGACAGCGCAGTTGCGGAAGAGCGTAGTCGCTTAATTGCCTTCAGGTAAAACTGCTCGGCAAACGTAGCAACTGTAGCGTTAGCCATCTGCACCATTTTCATCCGCAGTAACTGCTGAATTTAGGTTAAATCGGTGAGGAGTAACGATAGAATTTATGACACTCCGTGTGGCGCTATCGCCCTGTCCCAACGATACATTTGTGTTCTACGGCTTATTAGCCGGGAAAATAGCGTTGCCGAGCTCCGTTGAGTTTGAGCTGCTTGATATTCAAGAGCTAAACGAGGGGCTCACTAGCGAGCGCTTTGACATTTGTAAGGTAAGTAGTGTTGCCGCGTTACGACACCGCGACACGTATGAAGTCTGCTCGGTAGGCGCAGCTCTCGGTTATGGTGTCGGGCCGCTGCTTGTCTCTAGGCCAGGAGCGGTGGCGTTAGGAGCGGGCGCGCGCGTATTAGCGCCAGGTAGCGATACGACAGCTTTTGCTCTAATGCGCCACTTTTTCCCAAAGGCAGCGGATGTGCGTCAGGTGGTATTTTCAGAGATTATGCCTGCTCTGGTGCGTGGCGATGCCGACTACGGTGTAGTGATCCATGAGGGGCGCTTCGTGTACCGATCTCTGGGGCTTGAATGTGTGGCAGACCTGGGGGGGCTCTGGGAGGAGCGCTATCGGGTGCCGCTACCGCTTGGGTGTCTGGTCGCACACCGAAGAGTCGCACGGGAATGGAAGTCGGCTTTTGAAGCAGCTATTCGAGCATCGATTCACTATAGTTATGAGCACCGCGAACAGGCACTCCTGACGATGCGCACGCACGCTCAGGAGCTCGATGACAGCGCAATTTGGTCACATGTGGATCTTTACGTCAATCAGTGGTCAGTTGAGTTAGGTGCAACTGGTGAGGCTGCTTTAATGCGGCTTAGGGAATTGCTAATCTAAATTGTGTTTGCCGGTAGCTGTAAAAACATTAATTGTATCAATAGGTTATTGTAAATTGCGGTGAAAAATAGAACGCAACTATTCACCGGTGAATGTTCCTACCCCGCTTTGCTCCACAAATCTGCCCATTAATAGGGGCTAACGCTACACTCGATGCACCTGCTGATTACTTACAATAGAACAATCTTACTGGCACGGACTTTTGAAAAAAAACTATAGAGATAGCGAGAACTGCGATGCCCTGAGCCTCACCAAAGCCCTCAGCTGGCACAAGCTGATTAAAGGTGCTATGCTTTCGCGGATTTTCGCACCCGCATCGGTCTTGGTGCTTGTGTTACGTGTGGCTTAAGTTTGAATCTCCTTACCTCCTTGCAGAGACTAAAGGATTTTTAGGGTTGAGTGCAGCCTATAAGGCCTTGATGTAAAACAGGTGTATCGAGCGGGGAGGTCAAACTAAGACAAATAAGAGGGAGTATTATGTCAGCAGCAACAGACGCAGCCGCGTCGCACAACACTTCGGCAATTGAGCCGGGTACACCAGTAACGATTAAGACCTTGATCGATGCAGGAGCCCACTACGGGCACCAGACACAGCGTTGGAATCCTAAGATGCTTCCGAATATCTACGGAGCTCGCAACGGCGTCCATATCATTAACCTTGATATAACGATGCGTAAGTGGGAGATCGCTCGCAAGTACATCGTTGACCGTGTATCGCTCGGCGGTAACGTCCTCTTCGTTGGTACCAAGCAGCAGGCTAAGGAAATAGTAAAAGAGGAAGCCAGTCGTTGTGGGGCTTTCTTTGTTGCGTCTCGTTGGTTGGGTGGTTGTTTAAGCAATTTTCAAACGATAAAGAATTCGATAGAGCGCATGCGAAAGCTTGAGAATCTTTTGGCAGAGGCATCTGCCGAGGGATCCAAGGTAAAGCTTACGAAGAAGGAGCGGCTCGATATTAGTCGTCAGGTTGAGAAACTTGAGGCTAACCTAGGTGGTATTCGTAATATGAAGAAGACACCAGATGTGATCTTCATCATCGACGTTGTAAAGGAGTCGATCGCAATAGCTGAGGCTAATCGATTGCATATTCCAGTAGTGGCGCTCGTTGATACGAATGCAGACCCAGGGAGTGTTGAGTTCCCAATTCCTTCAAATGACGATGCTGCTCGCGCTATCCGATTGTTCTGCTCGGCTGTTGCCGATGCAGTAAATGAGGGCCGTGCGTTGCAAGCCGCGCGCTTTCCACAAGGTGGCCAGCAGGGTGGCGAAGGTCGTCGTGAGATCGCCAACGGCGCGCACAGCGCTTCGTCAACCGAAGGTGGTGTGGCAGTAGCGTAGGTGCACATAGTTGGCGCAGCGTTTATACTTAGCGTTTTGCCCATCGGGGTCAGGCCAAGGAAATGGTGAGGGAGCTTCCGGGAGACGTTTTAAAAGCGATCGCGGCAGCGACCACGTGATCATGGCCAGGCCTCGCTAGTTCAAAAACTTTTAAAACAGCGGTAAGTGAAAAGTAAAAAAAGTAGAGAGGTGTACGATGTCAGAGGTAACGAGTGAGATGATCAAGAGGCTCCGTGAGATGACGGGAGCTGGGATGATGGATTGCAAGTCGGCTTTAACCGAGGCCGAAGGTTCAATGGATAAAGCGGTTGAGATCCTGCGCAAGAAGGGCCTGAAGGATATTGCTAAGCGCGCTGGCAAGACGGCGGCTGAAGGCACTATGGGTGTGTACGTACATCCTGGTGACCAGGTCATAGCGGTCGTTGAGCTCAACTGCGAAACCGATTTCGTTGCTCGCGGAGAGGAGTTCCGCCAGTTAGCTCGCGACCTGGCTATGCATGTAGCGGCCATGAAGCCACTGTATCTCTCTGACGAGGATGTGCCTGAGTCAGTTCTTGAGAAGGAGCGCGAGATCGCGCTAGCACAGCTAAACGAGGAACAGAAAAAGAAGTCAGACAAGATTCTCCCAGGCAAGATCGAGAAGTTCCTCGAGAGCGTAGTTCTCTTGCGGCAGATCTTTATCAAAGATGAAACCGAATCAAAGACTATCCGCGCTCTTGTTGAGGCTCTCAGTATGAAGTGTGGTGAGAAGGTTACGATTCGTAGATTCGTTCGTATGGAAGTTGGCGAGGGTATTGAGAAGGTTCAGAGTAACATAGCGGCTGATGTCGCGGCGATGGTTGGCTAGTACCAGGCTGGCGAGCACGAGGTCGGTTAATAGTAATTCGAGTAGTACTCGATCGGGGAAGATTAAATGAGTGCAGAGAGCAAAGAGGGAGTTCAGGTAAAGTACAAGAGAATCCTTCTTAAGCTGAGTGGTGAGATCCTCGCCGGGGAAAAGGGTTCGGGCATCGACCCTGATGTTTTAAACGGCCTCTGCAGACAGATTCACGAGGTGATATCGCTCGGGGTAGAGGTTGGTGTTGTTATCGGTGGGGGTAACATCTTCCGTGGGGTTCAGGCGGGCTCTCAAGGGCTTGACCGAGTAACGGGTGACTATATGGGGATGCTCGCCACAGCGATTAACGCTCTGGCGCTCCAGGATAGACTCGAAGCCGATGGTGTTTATACGCGTGTTCTCTCGGCGATTGAGATGCGTGAGATCTCAGAGCCATACATTAAACGTCGTGCTACCCGGCACCTTGAAAAGGGCCGGGTAGTTATCTTTGCCTGTGGGACGGGTAATCCATTTTTCACGACCGATACGGCAGCAAGTCTGAGAGCTATGGAGGTCGGCGCAGAGGTTCTCTTAAAAGGAACTAAGGTTGATGCCGTGTACGATAGCGATCCGGTTAAGAATCATAACGCCAAGCCTTTTGGGCAGATATCTTTTATGGATGTGCTGCAGAAGGGGTTGCGAGTGATGGATGCCGCTGCTATCTCTCTGTGCATGGAGAACAAGCTGCCAATCATCGTGTTTAACATCGGTATCGAGGGCAATCTTCGGCGCATCGTGTGTGGTGAGTCGATCGGTACGCGCGTAGAGGGATAGTTTCACCAAGTCTAAGGTCATGCGGAGAAAATTATGAGCTCGCAATTCGATGCTTACAAATCACAATGTGCGAAAACTATCGATCATTACAAGAAGGAGCTCGCGCGACTCAGGTCGGGCCGTGCAACGCCATCGATTTTAGAGGGGTTGATGGTTGAGTACTACGGATCAAACGTCTCATTGCAGCAGCTCGGTATGGTAGCTGCACCAGAGCCGCGCCTGCTTACTATCCAAGTGTACGACGCTGGAGCGGTGGAGGCGATCGAGAAGGCTATACAGCAATCGGACTTGGGCCTTAACCCAAGTCGTGATGGGTCATTAATCCGGGTAATAATTCCTGCCCTCAACGAGGAGCGCCGGAAGGATCTGATCAAGAAAGTTAATAAGATGGCCGAAGAGACGAGAGTGGCGCTGCGTAACTTGCGTCGCGATGAAGTTGAGGCCGTCAAAAAAAAGGTCAAGAGCAAAGAGATCTCAGAGGATGATTCACGTCGCGCTCAGGATGAGATTCAGAAGATAGTTGATAAGTTTATCGCAGATGTCGATGGGGCGGCAGCGGCGAAAGAGAAGGAGATGATGGAGGTGTGACCCTCTTATTTCATCGTTAGGACATATCGTCGGTACGGAGTTGCATGTCGACACTCTCAGCGGAGCAGGTAGTTCATTCAGGGGAATCCGTTCGGAGTGCGCCTAAGGTCTTGCCGCGTCACGTGGCGATTATCATGGATGGCAATGGCAGGTGGGCTAAGAGACGTTTTCTGCCTCGTCTTGAGGGGCACCGTAATGGCGCCAAAACGGTGCGGATGGTGGTGGAGGAGGCTCGTAAACTTGGTATCCGTCACCTGACGCTCTTTGCGTTTTCGACCGAGAACTGGCGCAGACCAGAGGAGGAGGTCGGCGGCCTGATGCATCTGTTTGTGCAGCACCTTGAATCGGAACTCGGGTTGTTGCTTAAAAATGATATCCGGCTGCGGGCGATGGGTAACCTCTCCAAACTGCCGGCCCCGGTACGCGAGCTCTTGTATCGCAACGAGGAGCGCACCAAGCATCTTACCGGAATGGATCTGATCTTGGCGGTCTCATACGGTGGGCGAGATGAGTTAGTGCAGGGATTTCGCAAGCTCGGTAAGGCTATACAGTCAGGGGAGCTTGACCCGGATTCAATTACGGAGGAGCTGGTGTCAGGATCGTTGTACCTACCGGATGTTCCCGATCCCGATCTCCTCATTCGAACGAGTGATGAGACGCGGATCTCGAATTTCTTGTTGTGGCAACTGGCCTACGCCGAGATAGTGGTTACTCCGCAGCTGTGGCCTGATTTTTCACGTGATGATTTATATAGGTGTTTACATGTCTTTGCAGGGCGCAACAGAAGGTTCGGACTCACACAGGACCAAATCGCAGGGGCTTAGGGCTTTGCGTAGCTTGGTTACCTATGACGGAGATGGCTCGCTCAAGGATAGGCTCCTTACCGCGTGTTATGTGCTTGTAGGGGCTTTTGCTCTGACAGTCGCCACTTTGTACGTGCCATATGGCGCCTGCATCTGTGTTGCAATTGTCTTTGCGCTCGTCGCTATGGCTGTATTTGAGGTGGTACGACTCTTTGCTCGTGATCACGAAACGCTGGCTTATCGTCCGGTTGCTGGAGTGCTTATGTATTTGGTGCTCGCACTTCCGGCAGCAGTAGCGGCCTGGTCAGCGATTTTTGGAGTGCTGACTGGGGAGGTTTGGTGGCGTGGTATCTATGTAGCTACGATCTTGGCTGCAGAGGCCTTTATCCTTGCTTTGGTTTTTGAAGGGCGCACATCGCTTGAGGCTAGTGGGCGCTTTGCTCAGCGCTATGGAGTCGGATTTATCATTGTATCTTTGTGCGCGCCGGCGTTGATTGTTATTAGTGGTCTACCACGTGGAATAGCGCTTGTGTGGTGGATCGTTGGATGCTCGGCACTTAATGATACGGCGGCTTACTTTGTTGGTCGGGCGTTCGGTAGGAAAAAGATGGCACCAGCGCTATCGCCAAATAAGAGCTTTGAGGGTAGCCTCGCCGGACTCGTGGTTGGCACATTGTCGGGGGTTGTGTTGTGGAGGCTTATAGTTGAGGGTGGCTTGGCGCTCTCGACGGTTGCTCTTATTTCATTTGCTGTCACAGTGGCAGCGCAGGCGGGCGACCTGGCTAAATCGTACTTAAAGCGGCTGCGAGGAGTAAAAGATCTCGGGGCACTCTTCCCAGGACACGGCGGGGTGCTTGATCGTTTTGACGCGCTTATTTCAGCTGCGCCCGTTGTGTTGGCAGCGCTTGTGGCATCTGGACTTGTTTAGACGGTGAGTAGATGAGGGTGGACAGATGTTTAAGCGGACACGGGGATGAAAAATATTGCAATCCTTGGATCTACCGGCTCAATTGGTGTCTCTACCGTTGAGATTGCGCAAGCCAATCCGGATAAGTTCAGTATTGATCTGCTGGTTGCCGGCAGTAATGCTGCGACTCTGGCCGATCAAATTCGGCACTTTAGACCAAAAGTTGCGGGGCTCGCCAATCCGCATAGCTTTTCCGAGCTCTGCGCCCTCTTAGGTGTCTCGGTAGTCGCGCGTAGCTTTGGAGAAACAAGACTGGTCTCTGGTGAGGATGAGATAGTAGCAGCGATCCGTGAGAGCCAGGCGTCAATCGTAGTTGCGGCTGTTGTGGGTATGGCTGGGCTCGACGGGGTGATCGCTGCTCTTGAGAGTGGCAAGGATGTTGCCCTTGCTAACAAGGAGAGCTTAGTAGTGGCAGGTTCGCTGGTAGTAGAGCGAGCTAAAGCGAGTGGTGCGCGCCTTCTACCGGTAGACAGTGAACACTCGGCGATCTTTCAGGCGTTGCAAGGTGTGCCTCGCGGTGACCTTGATTCGATTGTATTAACTGCATCAGGCGGGCCATTCTTGAGAACCGCCATAGAGGAGTTTAAGCGAATTACCCCCCAACAGGCAGTGCGACACCCTAGGTGGAATATGGGAGCTAAGATATCGGTTGATTCTGCCACTTTGATGAATAAAGCGCTTGAGGTAATTGAAGCGCGGTGGCTTTTTGACCTTAGCCCTGATTCAATTGAGGTGATTGTCCATCCGCAGAGTATTATTCATTCTATGGTTCGTTTGCGGGACGGCGGTCTCCTGGCGCAGCTCTCGGTTCCAGATATGAAGGGGCCAATAGCTTATGCCCTTACCTTTCCGGCAGATAGGTTGGATGGGGTTATGCCCAGGCTGAACTTTGCACAGCTTGGGCAGTTAAACTTTGAGGAGGTTGATCACCTAAGGTTTCCGAGCGTACAGCGTGCTCTTGAGTGCTTGCGAGGTGCCAAGGGTGCTTGTGCCGTGCTGAATGCCGCTAATGAGGTCGCCGTGTCGGAATTTTTGAACGGTAGACTACCATTTGCGTCTATATTTAAGCTAGTGGATCGTGCGCTAGAACGTTTTTCAGTGAGCAGTTACTGTTCTCTAAGTGATTTAAAAGAGTTGTGCGCGGCGGTAACAGAGTGGTCTCGACAGATAGTGTGGAGTGAGTCAGAGTAGGGGGATATGGGAATTGTTACAGCGATTTTAGTGCTTGGTGTGCTCGTGTTCGTGCATGAGCTGGGACACTTTTTGGTGGCTAAGTTTTTTAATGTTGGTGTGTTGGAATTTGCGCTCGGTTTTGGTCCGATGCTCTTTAGGTGGCAGGGGCGCGAGACTACTTACTCACTAAGGGCGATTCCGCTTGGTGGATTTGTTAGGATGGCGGGCGATGATCCGGTCATGGTGTATGGTGAGAATGTAGTAGGCGCCTACTCTGAGGTGAAGGGGGCGTCGCCAGTGGAAGGAACACAAGAGGAGCTTTCACAGCAGCAGCAGGCAATTTTGCAGGACGAATCCAAGTGGTTCCTCAAGAAGGGCTACCTGCCTCGGGTGGCGATAGTGCTTGCTGGCCCAGTTGCTAATTTTATCTTTGCCTGGGCACTAGCATTTGCTAGCTATCTGATTGTAGGTCTGCCGACGCTGGTCGATGGGCCAGTTACGATCGGAGCAATTCAGAAGGGGCTGCCAGCAGATTCAGCCGGTCTCAGAACCGGGGATCGTGTGGTCTCGGTTGACGGCAAAACGGTGCTCTCTTTCAAGGATCTCGTAGAACTAGTTCGTTCATCAGCGGGTAAGAGCCTAGAGTTCATCGTCCAGCGACCTAAGGGTCAGCGAGCTAATAACGAATCCGCGAACACTGAGGTTATTAATAATGATGCGGTGAACACTCCACAGGGAGAGATGGATACGGTCACATTGGCGGTGCAGCCTGTGGCTGATGCGAGCCCTGAGCTAGATGTACTAGAAGGCAAGCCTGTGCATCAGACCTACCGAATCGGAATAACGCCGGGGATGGCGAACGTAAGGTATACCAAGGTCGGAGTGGGGGTAGCCGCAGGAGCTGCAGCTAGTCAGGTGGTAGAGTTGTGCAGGCAGACGTTAAGGGTGCTTCAAGGGCTTGTTACAGGGCTGCTTTCGCCGACAAAAACCATCGGGGGCCCAATCGAGATTATTAAACAGACAGCTGCAAGTGCAAATGAAGGTTGGATGGCGATCATCGGCATAATGATCTTTTTAAATGTGACCCTGGGGATTATGAACCTCCTGCCGATCCCGGTTCTTGATGGCGGACACCTGACGTTGTACACGATTGAGAAGTTGCGGGGCAGGCCACTTAGCATGCGAGTTCAGGCGGCAGCAACCAATGTCGGATTGGTGATACTGCTTTCGCTTATGGTGTTCGCAATCGGTAATGATCTTGTACGCGCGTTCTTGTAGCGTTTTGTGACTACTGAATTATCGGCCCCGGGATTGGCAATAGATTCGAGTGGATCATTCTGCTCACTGGCAATTAGATTGGCGGATGGAGCGGTGCTGCATCGCGAGTCTGATGGTGCTGGGAATCACTTTGAGATTATAGCGCAGCTCGTAGCCGAGCTGCTGTCTGCGGCTGGGGTAGCGGCGACTGAACTCAAGTATATTCGAGTCGGTGTGGGCCCAGGCTCATTCACCGGACTTCGGATCGGTCTAAGCTATGCAAAAGGGATGTCGATGGCTGCTCAGGTACCCCTTATCGGAGTTTGCTCGTTTGCAGGTGTTGCGCACTCGGTTGCAGCGCGCGATGGCGTACCGAGCCAACAGATACTCGTAGTCGCTGATGCGCGGCGCGAAGAGGTTTTCTGGGCACAGTACAGCCTTGATACTGGGGGAATAGTCACCCAAGTGCAGGAGCCGTGTATTAGGTCTCTGCCAGAGGTGTGGGATTGGCGAGCAGAGCATCCTCGTGGGGTAATCTGTACCCCGAGCAACGGATTTCAAATTCCTCAGGTGGGTAGCGTGCAGGTCGAATCGCGGATCGCCGAAGGCTTGCTGCGTCTAGATGGTGGGTTGGTCGAGCCTTTTTCCACCGTACGAGTGGCTGAATTGGAGCCTAATTACCTTAGGGCAGTTGCTGCCAAGTCGATTGAGGAGCGAAAGGGGTCTTGACACGGCCGTCATGTCGAGATAGAAACGGGGTAGTGGCCGCGCTGATGAACCTTGCCTGGTTTTATAGCGTTTTTCAAAAGTCCTTAGCGATTTAACGGCTCTTGTAAGACGCTGCCGATTCGCGGACGCGAGTCAAAACATTAACCTATAGTAATTTACGGCAAAAGCCTTGCCAATTTCACTGGCACGGATTTTGCAAATCACTGTAGTGTCACGACGTTAGTAGTCAGATACGAGAGTATGTCACATACGACAGTAGTCTGAGCAGCTAAAAGCCGAAGCGTAAAGTTCTAAGTCTTAAGATTTGAAGGCCGTAAGGATTTCAAGCGGCGCAGCCCGGCTTCAAGATGGATCGCCGTATCAGGCTATTTTTTGGTGTGTGCGTTGGCGGTTCAGCAATAACGGATAAATCCGGTCTCGTTTCAAATCCTATCCGTTTCGTTAGCTCCCTTTATCCCTCCCGTATATGAGTAGTCCTCTGGGTTACCGCTACGTAGGGATGGTTTAAACCAAAGAGATTGCGACACAGAGAGATATAAACATCCAGACATAGAATCATCGAGAAACAGAGACGTAGAGACAGATAAACCTAAAGACAAAGAAAAATAGAATAGTAAAAAGGCGTATGAATCTAAATGAACTAAAACAACTCAAAACCGATGAGCTGATGAAAGTGGCTGCTGAATTTAACATCGAATCAGCAAACTCAATGCGCCGCCAGGAGTTAATCTTCAGCATCTTGGCCGCCCAATCAGAGTCCAACGGTAGTATCTATGCAGGTGGTGTACTTGAGCTGCTGCCAGACGGTTTTGGCTTTTTACGATCTCCCGATTACAACTATATTCCGGGGCCAGATGATGTATACGTCTCGCCAGCCCAAATTAGACGTTTTAGCCTTAAAACAGGGGATGTTATAGAGGGGCAGATCAGACCACCTCGTGAAAAGGAGGGGGAGCGTTACTTCGCTCTCACCAAGGTAACCTCGGTAAACCTAGACTCGCCTGAGGTGTTAAAGACAAAGACTGACTTCGTCAACCTAACGCCACTCCATCCTAATCAGAAGCTTAACCTAGAGAGTAAGAAGGGCGGGCTTTCAACACGTATAATGGATCTCTTCTGTCCGATAGGTAAGGGGCAACGAGCGTTAATTGTAGCTCCACCCAAGACAGGTAAGACGATCCTGATGAAAAATATAGCTAACGCGATTACTGAGAATCACAAAGAGGTGGTGCTGATCGTGTTGCTGATTGATGAGCGTCCAGAGGAGGTCACCGACATGGCGCGCTCGGTAAAGGGCGAGGTTGTGAGCTCTACCTTTGATGAACCAGCTCAGCGCCATGTGCAGGTTGCCGAGATGGTGATTGAAAAGGCGCGCAGATTAGTCGAGCACAAGCGTGATGTGGTTATTCTCCTTGATTCCATAACTCGTCTGGCACGGGCCTATAACGCCGTTGTTCCGCCCAGTGGTAAGATCCTTTCCGGCGGTGTGGACTCAAATGCGATGCACAAGCCAAAGCGTTTCTTTGGAGCCGCTCGTAACGTGGAGGAGGGAGGCAGTTTGACCATTATCGGCACTGCGCTGATCGAGACCGGCAGCCGCATGGATGAGGTGATCTTCGAGGAGTTTAAGGGAACCGGCAACTCAGAGATTGTACTGGATCGAAAGCTAACAGAGAAACGTATCTATCCGGCGATTGATATAAAGTCCTCTCAGACTCGTCGAGAGGAGTTGTTACTTGATGACCCTGTCCTGCAGAAGGTGTGGCTGCTGCGCAAAGTGCTAAATCCGCTCAACACGGTTGAGGCGATGGAGTGGTTGCTCAGCAAAATCGAGGGAACCAAGAGCAATAAAGAGTTCCTTGATATGATGAAGGGATAGTATCAAAAAGTAGCGATGGCTCTCGACATTTCAGCGGTAAAGATACTTGCAGTCGATGACAATCCTGACGCGCTTTTTGCGCTCGAGCAGCTCTTATTATCGAAGGGGTTTCAGGTAATAACCGCCTCCTCTGGGAAGGAGACCATCGAAAAGGCCGAAGCAGAGAGGCCTGACCTTATACTGCTCGATGTGGTTATGCCGGAGCCTGACGGCTATGCCGTAGCAAAGATTCTCAAAGCCCACGGTGAGTTGAGATATGCGACGATAGTGTTGCTTACCGGTAAGGATGAGTTGTCTGATATTCTCCGTGGGTTTGAGCATGGAGCCGATGATTATATATGTAAGCCGTACCAATCAGCAGAGCTGATAGCGCGTGTTCATGCGGCGCTGCGCGTTCGACAATTATACTCCGAGCTAAGGGAGGTGAAGGCAGCAAACCGCCATATGCAGGTTAAGTTGTCTGAAGAATTTGGATTCGGCTCAATAATCGGCAAGAGCGCCGCGATGTCAGAGCTTTATCAGATAATGGCCAAGGTGGTCGACACTGATGTCCCGGTGCTTATTACCGGTGAGTCGGGAACAGGGAAAGAGATGGTGGCAACGGCTCTTCATGTTCATGGGCCGCGAAGTGATAAGGCGTTTGTAGTTCAGAATTGCTCTGCTTTTAACGAGAACCTATTGGAGTCCGAGCTGTTCGGCCACGTAAAGGGCTCCTTCACCGGCGCGATGCGCGATAAGCAGGGGCTTTTTGAAGTTGCTGATGGCGGCACGTTTTTTCTAGATGAATTGGGTGAGATGAGTCCGGCGTTACAGGTGAAGCTGCTGAGAGTTTTGCAGGATGGCACCTTTATGCCGGTTGGTGGTACCAAGCAAAGGCACGTTGATGTGCGGGTGGTTGCTGCGACAAACCGCAATCTTGAGGATATGGTCAAAAAGGGGACCTTTCGGGAGGATCTCTTCTATCGCCTTAATGTTGTTAGTGTGCGCTTACCTCCGCTGCGAGATAGATCGGGCGATGTGCCCCTCTTAGTAAAGTTTTTTCTGGCTAAAATAGCTGCAAAATCAAAACAGAGTATAAAGAGCATTATGCCGGATGCTATGACGTGTCTTGAGCGCTACCACTGGCCGGGTAATATCAGACAACTTGAGAACGAGATGCAGCGTGCGTGTGTTATGAGCGGCAAGGATACGGTTATAACTCGTGAGCACCTATCACCGACGGTTGCGGGTATTGAGATTCCTCTGACACGGGTTCTGGCAACTCAGGAACGCGCGCTTAAGGATGTGCTCGACCAGGTAGAGCGCGAAATGATTGAACAGGCTATCGGGCGTTGCGATGGCAATAAGAGCGAGGCAGCCAGGCAGCTAGGAATAGCGCGCTCAAACCTGATTGCCAAGTGTCGCGAGTATGGATTGGAATAGCTGGTTGCTATGAAGGTGGTTCTGCTCTCTAGAGATCTGATCTTCATTACTCGAATCAAAGAGGTTGCATCTGTGCATAACGGCCAGGTCGTGGTGGTCAAGAACGATATCGCACTACGGGCTGTAGCTGCTGACGAGCAGGTTGTTCAGGGGGGAGTTATGTTAATCGACCTGGAGAGGTGCCCCGTTGAAATTGATCTTGTGCAGCAGATTGTTTCGAATTTGCCGGCGGAATCTTGGCGCTGCATCTCATTTTTTTCGCATGTGCATGTGGAGCTAGCCCAAGATGCGCGCCTTCGAGGGCTAGGCGATGTGCTGCCCCGTTCAAAGTTCGTTCAGCTACTGCCCGGGTTGTTTATGAATCCGTAGTTATTTGCACAAGCCCTTGAACCTAAATTCGGCAGTTGCGGGCCCGAAAACGGCGCATCTGGCTAAAAT
>CAZZLV010000038.1:0-13384 GCA_964655155.1 uncultured Bdellovibrionales bacterium | reverse complement strand
TTGCCAGTTTTACTGGCACGGACTTTTGCAGATCACTATAGATAGCCTATTTATACAGCTAGACTTTTTGTCTTCTGCAGCGCAACTTGGCTACTGATGCTGTTTATGGGGGCCAAGATTGCCCTCGGCCTGCTATTGCGAGTGATTCTTGTCAAAAATCACTCGCTCAGGGTTTATAGAGAGCTGCAACGCCCTAACCAAGCTATGCGGAAGTTCGCCTAGTTCGACATCACCGAAGAGATCTGCCGAAGCGTTTGCACTCCTTGGCTGGTGATCTGCCAAATTTTTGATGTGAAATCACCCTCGGGACACGGGGAGACGAGCTTCTGACCCTCTAGTATAAATAGAAATCGCTGGGTCTCCCTCTCATCACGCAACCCGCTGCGCTCAGCGATCTCGTTAATCTCAAGTCGTCCTGGTTCTTTTGAGCCACCGTTAGCGCCGTTAGCTAAGGCATTCAGAATCTGAATCTGGCTAATCGATGAAGGCGAGAGACGCTTCTTTTTTGTACCTGAGGTCGCTTCCATTAAGTTCTCCGGAAAGGCTGGTGAATTCTGGCTACGTCTCGACAGAGTATACGCAGTAGCGCTGATTTATGCAAATGTGCTGTTTGCTGATCATGGAAGTGCTGTTTGCGTGTTACAGCTGCGGCTGCAGTCACTTTCCAGTTGGCTTAAAAACACAATCCTTTTAGAGCGTTGTGCGGTTGCTAGTTGCTCGTTGTTACGATACAACCAAGCGATATGGAACAAGGTAAGGCGCATAAGGTCGAAGCACTCAAACAATCGCTTGCTGCGGTTTGTGGAGAGGCGATACGAGATCTGGTTGTTGATCGCGGTGATATCGTGCTCACAGTTCAGCCGGCGGAGCTTGCAGCTGTTCTTAAGAGCTGCAAAGAGTCCCCGCAGCTTGCTTTTGAGATGTTAATCGACATTACCGCGGTTGATTGGCTCGATGCGCGCGAGATGCGGTACGAGGTGGTTTATCAGCTTCTGAGCATCAGTAAGAAGCAGCGATTGACTATAAAGGTCCCGCTTGTAGAGGATCGGCCGCAGGTGGTAACGGCTACCGCGCTGTGGAATGGCGCTAATTTTCTGGAGCGTGAAGTCTGGGACATGTTTGGTATTCGCTTTGAGGGACATCCAGATCTTCGAAGAATCCTGATGTATGATGAGTTCGTCGGTCATCCGTTGCGGAAGGACTACCCACTTCAGGGAAAGCAGCCAAGAGTACCACTACGTGCCGCTGAAGTTGAGAATACAGCGCGTAAGATGAAACGTGGTGACCTCGTTACGATTCGCTCAAAGAGGAGCGAATCAACACAAAATAAGAGGCAGGGAGCCTAAACGATGACGAGTGAGGATAACAGAAAGTTGCTGGAGATTGATGTTGGGGTCGGAGGTATTACCACGCAGGCACGCCCTCGTGAGCTCGGCGATGATCTGCACTCAGAAACGATGATCGTCAATCTTGGGCCAGCTCATCCAGCCACACACGGCACGATTCGGATCGTAGCTGAGTTGTCTGGTGAGAAGATCGTAGATGCTGATGTTGATGTCGGTTACCTGCACCGCGGTTTCGAGAAGATGTGTGAAACGGTCGACTATAATCAGGTGATGCCGTACACCGATCGCCTGAACTATGTATCACCAATTATTAACAATTTCGGCTGGTGCATGACGATCGAGAAGTTACTTGAGATCGATGTGCCAAAGCGCGCGCAATATATCCGAGTTATTCTCTCAGAGATTTCACGAGTGTGTGATCACTTGACGTGTCTTGGAGCTTCCGCCATGGAGTTGGGTGCTTTCACGGTGATGTTGTACATGATGGAGGCCCGCGAGTACCTCTGGGATCTCCTTGAAGAGGTAACCGGAGCGCGGCTCACGGTTTCTTTTGGTCGCGTTGGTGGGATTAAGGATGATCTGACCCCTGGATTTGCTGAAAAAATGAAGGTAGCTTTCAAGGGAGTTCGCGATCATCTGCATAACTGCGATCGACTTCTTACGCGAAATCGGATCTTTATTGAGCGCATGTGCGATGTCGCGATTATGACCGCGGATGAGGCGATTAGCTTTAGTCTCACTGGGCCGATGCTACGTGGTTCGGGTGTGTCATACGACATCCGCAAAGAGTTTCCGTACTCCAGCTACGAAGAGTTCGATTTTGAAGTGCCTCTAGGCACCAAGGGCGATAATTACGATCGCTTCTTGGTGCGATTCCATGAGATGGAACAGTCATTACGCATCTGCGAGCAAGCTATCTCCCGTTTACCTGCTGGGCCGATTATCGTCGCTGATCCGCACATCGCTTTGATGCCTAAGGAAGAGGTGTACCGCTCGATAGACGGAATGATCAATCATTTTGAACTGGTGATGTACGGGGTTAAGCCGCCAGCAGGTTCTGTGTATCACGCTATTGAGGGTGGTAATGGAGAGCTAGGCTTTTATGTCGTTTCGGATGGAACCGGTAAACCCTACCGAGCACATGTGCGCGCTCCGAGTTTTATTCATATGGGTTCGATGCGAAAGATGTTGTTGGGGGCTAATATCTCCGACCTGATTCCGACGTTTGGTATGATTAATATGATAGGTGGTGAGTGTGACCGATAGCGGAGAGGTTTTTCACATAAGCACAAAAAAGATTGCGCCGGTAACTAAGGTAGTTGCTCTTTCGGACGCAGCGGAGAAGCGCGCATCGGAGATAATTCCACTTTATCCGCAGAGTAGATCGGCGATTATGCCCCTATTGTACATCGCGCAGGACGAACTGGGATATATATCACAGGAGGCCGTGCAGTGGGTCGCAGATAAATTGTCGATCGCTCCTATGCAGGTGTGGGAGGTCGCTACCTTCTACACGATGTATTACAAAAAGCCTGTTGGAAAATATCACTTTCAGGTTTGTCGAACTCTGCCGTGCGCGCTACGCGGCGCTAAGATGGTCTCGGAGTTTCTACACAAGAGGTTCGGTTTGAAGCCTGGAGAGGTGAGTGCCGATGGTTTGTGGAGTTTTGAAGAGGTTGAATGTCTTGGTTCGTGTGGTACCGCGCCGATGTGTCAGATTAACGACCAGTTTTTTGAAAATCTGACTGAGTCTAAGCTCAACACCATTATAGAGAGGATTGAAAAGGAGCGACCCGACCTGCGTTTTTCTACTGTGCGGGATGAACTGGGAGCTGGATTGTCAGGTTGTCCCAAGTCTGAAATTCGTTAAATGTGATTGTGTGAAAAGCGAGTAGTGTCATGGCTGATGCAGCAACTCCTAAGGCGCCTGAGATCGTCACCTTGACGATCGATGGTAAGCCAGTTCAGGTCCCTAAGGGCACCAATCTTATTGAGGCTGCCAAGACAGCAGGCGTTGAGATCCCTCACTACTGCTACCATCCGCACCTTTCGGTCGCCGGTAATTGCCGCATGTGTCAGGTTTCGGTAAAGGGGCAACCCAAGATGACGATCGCCTGCAACACAAATGTTGCAGAGGGCATGGAAGTTGCGACGCATCACACTAGTAAGGATGTGGCGGACTCGCAGGCCGCGGTACTCGAGTTTATCCTAATTAACCACCCCCTTGATTGTACCGTCTGTGATCAGGCTGGGCACTGTAAGTTGCAGGACTATCACTTCGAGTACAACGCGCGTGCCAGTCGTTTTTTGGAGGAGAAGGTGCACAAGGTCAAAGCTCTTCCGCTTGGGCCGACTGTGATGCTTGATGGCGAGCGCTGTATCATGTGTACCAGGTGTATTCGATTCTGCGATGAAATCACTAAGACATCAGAGCTGGGTATGCTAAATCGTGGAGACCAATCGGTAATCGCGGTGAGTCCGGGTAAAGAGCTAGATAATCCGCTATCGGGCTCTGTTGTTGATCTATGCCCAGTAGGTGCCCTGACACACCGCAAGTGGCGTTTTAACACGCGTATCTGGTTTACCAAGCAGACCGACAGCATCTGTCCCGGTTGTTCAACAGGGTGCAACGTAAAAGTTGCAGAGCGAGATGGACAAGTTGTCCAGGTAAAGGCTCGTCGTAATGATGCTGTAAATAAAGATTGGTTGTGCGATGAGGGGAGGTACGGCTTTGAACGATTTCTCCCCAAACAGCGAGTGACAGAGGTCATAGCCAACAAGAGCGGGGTGAGCGCTACTTCCGGTATCGATCAAGCGCTTGCAGCACTGAAAGGTAATCTAAAAACTCTTACGGTGCTAGCAGGGCCAGATCTCTTACTAGAAGAGTATTACATTTTGCGCCAACTGTTGTTGCGTTCTGCCTCGGTTAGTCGTGCAGTTGTGGCTTTCTGCGGACGGGGTTTGTCGCCAGTTGAGGAGCTGTTAGTAAGCCCTGATTATGCCGCTAATTTCCGAGGTGCTCAGGTAACAGGTCTGATAGGCGAGCTACCTGAGAGTGAGTACCAGGATGTTTTGGGCAAGATTCGTCGCAAAGAGATCGAGAATATTTTGATATTGGGCGATCGGGCGATATCTGCAAATGACATAGATGCTGCCTTGATAGCTGGCATTAGTGCTGCCAAGGTATCGGTAGCTCTCATTAGCGACGCAGAGTCACCGCTTGTGAGGGCGACATCCTTTGTTGTTCCGGGACGAACGATCCTTGAAAAATCAGGATTATTACTAAATCGACAGATGCGGCTGCAGTATACGCAGAATGTAGTTTCACTTCTTGATGGAACAATTCCGGAGTGGCGCTTCCTAGGAATTCTGGCAGAGGTGGCTGGTATAAAATTAGTGCCTGGTGATCTTAGGGCGATGAGTGATCGTGACTTGACGCGTTGGTATTTGGCGACAGACACGGTTTTGGCAGCACAAGGTCTGACGATTCAAGGTATCAAGAATGGTGGTGTGCAACTCCAGGCACCATCCAAGACAACAGGCAACGAGACTTCAGGAGTAGTTTCGCAGGGAGCGCCATCGGCGGCATAGTAGGGTATGTTTGAGTTACTCGTTCTATTGGTTAAGGTGGGCTTAGTTTTAAATATAGCCCTGGTTCTGGGGTCTCTCTGTACCTGGCTTGAGCGCAAGGGATCAGCTTTGATTCAGGATCGTGTCGGAGCGAACCGAGCCGGAGCTTTTGTCGAGTCCGATCGCTGGTTTCTTAAGCCGGTTTTACCCTTGGTTCGGATGATGGGGTGGTTGGGTGTTATCAATACGCTGCTGTGCGATTCGCTTAAGGGGCTCTGGAAAGAGGACTTTGTGCCTGAGGGTACATCGAAGTTTCTGCACGCGGCGGCGCCGATAATCGCTGTTATGCCGCTCATGTTGGCGTTTGCGGTGCTGCCTTTGGCGCCGGATTTTTATCTATTTGGGTATCATATCCATCCACGAGTGGCGCCGATCGATGCCGGTCTATTGTTTGTTCTGGCGATGGGATCGGTAGCGGTGTATGGGGTGGCGATTGCTGGTTGGACTGGGAACAACAAGTTTTCTATCCTCGGTTCGTTGCGAGCAGCAGCGCAGATGATATCGTACGAGCTACCTATGGGGCTGGTGTTTGTCGCGCTTGTAGTGGTTTACGGCACCCTTGATGTCTATTCAATCGTTGAGCAGCAGGGGCAGCTTGTTTGGGGAGCTCTGCCAAAGTGGGGGGTTGTGATGCAACCCGTGGGTTTTATAGTTCTATTGCTCGCCGGTATGGCTGAGACAAAGCGTGGGCCGTTTGATTTACCGGAGGCCGAATCTGAGCTCGCCGCAGGCTATTTTACAGAGTACTCAGGAATGAAATTTCTGCTCTTCTGGCTGGGAGAATTCTGCGAGATAGCTCTTTTTGCGCTTTTGTTGGCGCTACTGTTTTTCGGTGGGTGGCAGATACCTTGGGTGCAGCTTCCGGAGGGCGTATGGTGGGCGGCTTTGCTCGGGCATCTTGTGCTGATGATCAAAGTGGTTTTTTTCTGTATTCTGCAGATCGTTATCAGATGGACCTTGCCGCGGTTCAGGTATGATCAACTGATGAATTTAGGCTGGAAGATGCTACTCCCGGTTAGCATGGCGAACCTGGTATTGACAGCGTTAGTAAAGGTGCTGGCATGAACTTAATTAGCTTTTTGATCGGAGTAATCGCGGTGGTCTCAGCGATCTCTGTTGTTGGACTACGTAACCCGCTCTTTAGCGCCTTCGCGCTGGTAGCCAACTTACTTGCCGTTGCCGGTCTTTATGCGGCACTCGATGCGCATTTTTTGGCCGTTTCTCAGGTCGTCGTCTATGCGGGTGCAATTATGGTGCTCGTGCTGTTTGTTCTGATGTTGTTGAACTTAAAGTCTGAGTCGGGCAGGCGACTAGGTTTTGTGCGGTGCGCGATTTCCCTAATTATTGGGTGTACAGTTTTGATGTCAGCGCTCCCGCCAGTTTTAGATCACTTCTTGGAGCTGTCACCGACTACGGTTAGTGACAACATGAATAAGTCCGTCGGAACGGTGCAAGCGATCGGTAGAGAGCTGTACTCAAAGTATGTGGCCCAATTTGAATTGGCATCTCTCGTATTGCTGATCGGGATAGTCGGGGCAGTAATGCTTGCCAAGCGCAAGAATGTGACGCTAGCACCCCGTCCCGGTGGTTTAATTGGGGGGAGCAAGTAGATGCATTCGATTCTTGCCTACATAGGGTTATCGATGTTGCTGTTTGTTATAGGCGCCGTAGGGGTCTGTCTTAGACGCAACGCAATCGTTGTTTTTATGTGCATTGAGATGATGCTCAACGCAGTTAACCTCGCGTTTGTGGTCTTTAGCAAGCTGCACGGGAACCTTGATGGCCAGGTGGCAGTTTTTTTTGTGATGGTGATTGCTGCTGCTGAGTCGGCGATCGGACTGGCGATAATCCTATCAGTATTTCGTAACGTGGCGTCGGTGGAAACTACAGATGTCGCACAGCTTAAATGGTAGCCCAAAAGCTTAAAGGGTAATTTGTATGCAAAGCTCGCAAGAGGTGTTGACCCTTCTGGTTCTTATACCATTAATAGGCTCGGCTCTGACCTACTTTATCGGGCGGCGCATGCCAGCGGTGGCAGGTATAATCGCTACCCTAGCTGTGGCTGCCGGGTTTGGATGTGCCGTGTTATTGTGGCGTGAGCTTGGAATAGGGGCTGAATCAGTCACAGTATTGCTTGGCGCATGGTTGTCGTTCGGGAGCTTTTCGCTACCGCTTGAGCTATACTTCGACAGACTCTCGGCGGTGATGTGCCTAGTTATAACTGGGATCGGCACTCTCATTCACCTCTACGCCATAGGGTATATGGCGCATGATGTGAGCAGACCACGTTTCTTCGCTTATCTGAACCTGTTCGTGGCGGCGATGCTCATACTGGTGCTGGGTAAGTCATTGCCGGTCATGTTTATCGGTTGGGAGGGGGTAGGGCTCTGTTCATACCTGCTAATAGGTTTTTGGTTCTCGAATCGCGACTACGCAATCGCCGGAAGAAAGGCGTTTGTTATGAATCGGATCGGGGATGTTGGATTTTTGATCGCCATGGCGATCCTGCTCCAGTTCTGTGGAACGCTCGATGTGGTGAGCTTGAATAGTCCAGAAGTGCTTGCCAAAGTGCCAGCTGATATGGGGCTTATAGCAGGCTTTATGTTGTTTCTTGCGGCAACGGGAAAGTCGGCGCAACTGCCTCTTTTTACCTGGTTGCCCGACGCCATGGCTGGGCCTACTCCAGTTTCGGCGCTGATTCACGCAGCTACGATGGTTACTGCGGGGATCTACTTGATGGGGCGGATGCATGGAGTAGTTGAGTTTGATCCGGTGATCCCAGCCACCATCATGTGGGTTGCACTGGCAACAGCAACTCTGGCCGCTACTGTGGCTCTAGTGCAGAACGATATCAAGAAGGTGCTAGCGTACTCCACCGTAAGTCAACTCGGATTTATGTTTGTGGCAGTGGGTGCTGGGCGTTACGACGTTGCGCTATTTCATGTTGTGACTCATGCCTTCTTCAAGGCGTGTCTATTCTTGAGCGCTGGCTCGGTCATTCATGGATGCCAGCATGAGCAGGATATGCAGCGCATGGGCGGATTGGCCTCCAAGATGCCGCTGACCTGTGTATCATATGGGGTGGCCACATTGGCTATCGCCGGGATAGCGCCTTTTTCCGGCTACTTCTCCAAGCATGCTATCTTTGATGCGATATACGAGGCGAGTAATCCGTATCTGACAGCGTACCTGCCTTTAATCGGATTCGTCGCCACGGCGGTTGCTGTGTGTACTGCGTTATACATGACACGATCTTTTATTCTAACGTTTTTGGGGAGCTACAGAGGATTGCCGAATCCACACGAGGCTCCATTGGTTATGACCGCGCCAGTTCTTGTGCTTGCAGCGCTATCTTTTTTTGGCGGAATTTGCTTGCACCATGCGCTGCCAACCTATCTCACAGGGCCTCTGCCGCTAACGGCAAGCCATGAGGCGGCGCCGGATATTCTAGGATACTTAGTAGGCTCAACTCCTGGGATAATAGGGATCGGGCTGGCCGTATCGCTTTATCTTTTAGCACCAGCCCTAACAAAGGTGGTAAGAAAGTTCGCCTGGCCACTCCAGAGGTTATTTGAGGGGAGATACTTCATCGATGAGTTGTACGAGCGTGCAATCATCGCTCCGATTGCGGCGATATCGCGAGTAATTTCCAAAACCATCAACCAGACACTTATTGAGGGGAGTGGCGGAGCAATCGGCGTTGTGACCCGCGCGGTCGGTGAGTTAACCTGCCGTGTAACAACGGGTCAGGTGGCCACTTACGGTTTAATCATGTTCGGCGCAATTGCTGTGCTGGTACGTCTATTTGTTCAGGTGAGGTAGTGCGATGTTAGCAGCGTGGCCGCCACTTAGCTCGGTGATTATCCTTCCAGCTTTAGCAGCTCTCTTGGCGATGGGCCCTTGGTTTGCTTGTGAGCGCGATACAAACGGTCGGCTTTGCCGTATCTGGGCGCTCTTGGGGTGTGCCACGACACTCGTTTTGCTATTGTCGATCGCTGGTGCCGGGCTTTCAAACACTCATGGTTTTTTGCGAGTTGAGGAGTCTCTTCCGTGGATTCCCTCCTGGGGCGTATCTTTTCATCTGACTCTGGATGGAATCTCGCTTGTATTTGCGCTCCTAACCTGTGTAGTGACCTTCGCGGTCATAGGGTGGTCGAGCAAGCCAGCGGTAGCGGGTCCAGCTTGGTATGCGATGTTGTTGCTCGGACAGTCCGCTGTTACGGGAGCTTTTCTTGCAACTGATCTGGTACTCTTCTACGTTTTTTATGAGTTGATGCTAATTCCGGTGTTGGTAGCCATGGTGCTCTGGGGCGGTGCGCGCAGGATGCAGGCCGCGTTGAAATTCCTGCTTTATACTATGTTTGGCTCTGTATTCATGTTCGTTGCAATCCTCTATCTGGGATGGCAGGGTGTGCAGACGATGCAGCAGCACTCTGGTATGAGCTCATTTGGATTTGAGATCGCAACTCTTAGCTCAATGCCGCGTTTCGGATTGGTCGAGCAACTCCTGCTCTGTCTCTGCTTCTTAATAGCTTTTGGTGTAAAGCTACCCGCTGTGCCACTTCATGGTTGGTTGGCGGACACCTATCGCGAAGCTCCATACGGGATAGCTGCATTCACCGCAGCTTTGTTGGGAAAGGTTGGGCTTTACGGTGTAATCCGTTTTGTTGTGCCACTCTTTCCGGATGCACTTGATGTGTATGGGCCATACATCGCAGCAATTGGAGCGATCGGAGTTGTGTACGGCGGAGTGATTGCGTTGACGCAGAGGGAGATCCGTTCGCTGTTGGCGTATTCATCCTTGTCACACCTCGGTTTCTGTGTGCTTGGAATAGCGGCTATGAGTCAGATGGCCGTTACTGGAGCGGTATTTCAAGCTGTTAGCCACGGTTTGGTGACGGCGGCGTTATTTCTGCTATTTGGCACAATTATCGAGCGAGAAGGGGCGGGTGATTTTGAGAGCCTTGGCGGCCTCGCTACCAAGCTTCCGGTCACCGCTTTTTTTCTTATGATTTTTAGCTTAGCCGCCGTGGCACTGCCCTTGACGAGTAGCTTTGTGGGTGAGTTCCTGATCCTGATGGGTTCGTGGACAGACTATCCGCAGTGGACGGTTGTTGCCATGCTGGGAGTAATAGTTGGGGCGATATACACCCTTACCGCCTACTTGAAGACTATGTTCGGTGTAGCCTCAGAGCGGGTTCCACCGCGACGCTCGGACATAAGTGGAGCGGATTTTGTCGTGATGGCAGCTCTGGCCCTCGTAGTTATCGGTTTGGGTGTGGTTCCAACACGTTTGTTGTCAGTTGTGGAGTCAGCGGTGAGTCTACAGCTAGAGATGAAGGGACGCGCTGGTGAGAATAGAGGGTCGCGAGGTCGTGCACACCAGGATACAGATGTCCAGCCTGCTGGTTCCACACTAGCAGCTCAGACTGTGTATTTGCCTATTATTTCCGATACTGCTCCGCAACACGTTTTGAATCGTTAGGTGTGTGTGTATGAATGCGATAGCTGCTTTTGCTCCTATTCTTGTACTTTCAGTCGGTAGCCTGGGGTACCTATTGGGTGGACGTGCTATCGAGAGTGTGCGCTCGTCAGCCCTATTTGCCGCCGTGTTGATAGCGATTGCAGCTTGGTGCACCCTTGGATTGAGCGACACGCCTGCTGCTACAGGCTTTGGCATAGTAGTCAATTCAGGTACACGGATGCTAGCTCTAGTTACCTGTATTGCTGGACTGGTCAGTATCGTGGCGACTTCGGGATCCCTTCAGGGCGAGAAGATAGCCATGTTCAGTGAGTACTACTACCTGATGCTGACATCATTGTGTGGTGCGCTTATTATGGTGTTCGCCGCGGATTTCCTGACTCTGTTTATCGGAGTTGAGGTTGCATCTCTAGCATTGTACTGCCTCTGTGCTGCGCGTGTGCATGAACGGAGATCATCTGAAGCTTCGATGAAGTATTTTCTGTTGGGGTGCTTTAGTTCAGCCTTTCTACTGTACGGTATAGCATTATGGTACGGTGCCACCGGTTCTTTAGCGCTTAGCGCCGGCGATACGGTAGCTGTGAATGCGCCGATAGTGGCACTTTCATTTATTTTTATGCTGGTAGGAGTAGCTTTTAAAATCGGATTAGCTCCGTTTCACTTCTGGGTTCCGGATGTCTACCAAGGCGCGCCAACATCGGTAACGACCTTCATGAGCTGTGTGGTTAAGGTTGCAGCTGTTGCCACACTGGTGCGAGTGCTTGCTAGTTCATTTGGATTTACTGAGCTTTGGTCCGTCGGCCCACTGTGGATTATCAGTGTGTTGGCGATGACAGTAGGCAACCTCGCTGCGCTGCAGCAACGCAGCGTAAAACGGATGTTGGCTTATTCCAGTGTAGCGCAGGCTGGATACATGATGATCGGAGTGGTAGTCGCCGGTTCAGCAGCAGAGTCGATTGGGGCGACGCTGTACTACGTAATCGTCTACTGCGCCATGACTATCGGAGCTTTTGCAACGCTTTCAGCGATCGGCCCAGATGTTGATCTGATTGACGACCTTAAGGGGCTAGGAAAGCGCAGTCCTTTCTTGGCAGTATCGATGACATTATTTTTCTTAGCCTTAGCTGGGCTGCCTCCTAGTCTGGCCGGGCTGATGGGCAAAGTGTATCTCTTCTCGTCTGCGCTTTCTGCTGAATTTTTCGGCTTGGCGATTATCGCAGCATTGAACTCAGCTTTGGCTTGTGCCTATTACTTTCGAGTTCCTGTAGCGCTTATCTCTGCGACAGATAGTGACAAAGAGCCGCTGCGGATTCCGTTGCAGGTGCGTTTGGCGATCACGATTTGTGCAGTGGCGGTAGTTGCCCTAGGGCTTTTCCCCGAGGGAGTTTTAGGTCTCGTGAGAGAGGCTGCTGAGTCTTTGATGATTAGGTAGGGGGCTAATTAGCAAGATGTAAAATGCTCAGTGATTTGAGGCGCTTAATAGTTCCTCGGGGTCTGCTGTTATACTTTTGACTTTGTTTTGTGTGGTATATTAGCATTCTAAGCCCGGTGTGGTTCCGGACTAGGCTGCCGAACGAACTAAGACTTTATCGTAAATTCGGCAGTTAAAACGAATGAAAATAGTGCAGACGGCCAAAAACACGAATTGTTTTGAACTTTTTGTAGGCTTGAAGCCTGGCACCGCCAGAGTGAGCACTCACTAATTCAAAAGACAAAGGTATTCAGTCAGATGAGCCATTTTCAGACTCGCAACTGCCAAATTTAGGTTTATGGAAGCTGTACTTGAGAAAGTCTTAAAAACGCAAAGCAGCTCTAGGGATTCGGATAAACAGCGCTAAATAAAACTGCTTTAATTATGATTCATGCGGTTGGAGGTCAAGCAGAGCAGGGGGCGAATATACTGGGTGATCTAGCCGAGCTAACTCCGCTTTCAGCACCTACTGCTGAACGACCGTCATCTAGGGGCGGATCTTATATTGAGGTTGAGTTGCCTAGTAAGGTAACGCAAGCAGTAAAATCCATCAATACAGCATTGTCTTTTCCGTGTTGCTGGGCCCCGGAAGGTAAACTTATGGAGGAACTCCAACTTAACTTGGATAGCAGACAAGGCTCCAACAGCAGATTGCATCTCGAGTTATTAGAAAGGTTAGCGTGTCTATACACAGAGAGAAATGAAAGAAAAAAGTTCCAACAGAAAAGAGATGAAATATCAGCACCGCTAAAAACTCTGACCACTTATTTCGTGCAAGTAGCACAAAAGTTAACAGTTCTGAATATTTCCGATTTTTTCTTAGCCGCCACTCGCCATGCGCCTTTCCAGGATTGGCATGGACATAGTTTTTACACCTATTTGATTTACATGGGGCGAGAGAATGGGACTGAGATTATGCTTCCAACCAGACGCAGGAACAGCCCTATTTACGAGGAAACTGGAGCTAACCGAGGTAATAACACACTCAGGCTTCAGCCCGCGAAGTTAACAAAGCGGTATCGGACAATAACTTCCGATCCCAGCAAGGGCTTGCTTATCGCTCCTTGGACCGCTCACAGAGCGATACCTTCACACACGCCTGAAGGAAAAGCTCAAGCAAACCTAATTTTTGCCCTGATAGCGTTTCCCGCAGAATAATATTATTAATTCGGCAATTAAATACCCGTCGCTTTACGCGCACTGGCCGGATTAATAAACTGCGCGCGGAGGCGCGCAAAAGAACAAAATGTATTATCCTAAAAACGGCAGTTGCGGGTCTGAAAATGGCGCATCTGCCCAAAATCACTTTGTATTTTGAATTGTCGGTGACTTCGGCGTGAGCTCAGTCGAACGCTCACCCTAACGGTGTCAGGGTTCAACCTAAATTAGGCAGTTAAGGCGGATGAAAATGGTGCAGATGGCTAAAAGCGCGAAGTATTTTGAATTTTTCGGAGG